>JBOGYN010000256.1:0-2052 GCA_050696855.1 Solirubrobacteraceae bacterium
GGGTGGCCCAGCGATTTGGCGCGGCGTAGAAACCGCCGATCTGGTAACGGCGCCCTGACGGCGAGATCAGCGCCATCGTCAGCCGGACCTGCTCCCACGGGTTGCTGTAGCCCGTGCTCCTCCAACCGAAGGTTCGCTCGATCACGCCGTACCGTGGCACGGTTGAGCCCATGCTTGTCGCAGACACCTGCGGGTTGTCGGCAGCGGACGCGACTGCGCCCGACTCCCGGGCCGTCGTCGAAGGCGCGCCCCGCGGGCCCGACAGCGCAAGAGCGACGACAGCCGCAGCAACAGCCAGCACAGCGAGGCTGGCCGAGGCCGTCGCCCGCGTCACGCGCTTGGCCGGCGCCCAAGCATTAGGACGTACTCGCGCAGGCCGAGTGCGCCGGCCACCGAAAACCCGTAGCGATTGGTGCGGAACTCGAGCCACCAGGCCTGAGCCTTGCCGATCGTGGCGGGCACCGCCCCTTGGTCGGGCCCGAGCGATTCACGGATCGCGCGACGCCGCTCGGCAGCGGTCAGCATCATCCAGCGTCGGTGTCCCGGGTACACGGCAGAGCCGACAAGCCGGTGCTCCACAATCTCGAAGCCAGCCTCCTGCCCTAGCGTCCGCCAGGCCTCCCCCGTCATCAGGTCGACGCCGTGCGAGCGGAGGCGCCGCGCGAGCGGCACGTCGAGGGTCGCGGTCATATCCGACAGCACGATCACTCCGCCGGGGCGCAGGACCCGGTATGCCTCCCTTACGAACGCCCGCTTGTCGCCAAGGCGATGCGCCGCCTCGAGCGAGAACACCACGTCAAAAGTGCTGTCCTCGAATGGGAGTGCGCCTAGATCGCCCGAATGAAACTGGGGCTCGTCCTTGAGGCGGTGCATACGGACGTAGGCGCGAGCGCCCTCGGCCTGCTCAGGCGGGACGTTGATCGCGTCGACCCGCGCACGGTACTCGAGCGCCAGCACGACGGCTGATCCAGCGGCCGCGTGGCTGGTGTCGAGTACGCGGCGGCCCTCCAGCTCGGGCAGCCGGTCCGCCAGCCGACGAACGAACGTCAACTGCGCCTCACGAGCGGTTACGGCACCATCGCCCCAGTAGCCCAGGTTGAAGAACGGAGGCCGTTCGCTGACCGCCGGCGGACGAGGAGCCACGTCCAGCCCATTCAATCGCGGCTCGTCTGCTCGCGGCGGCGCTGCTGCCGACGCCGCCAGGTCTAGTGTGTCCTGCTCAACGGCGAAGCTCATCCGGACGCGCTCGCCTGGTTAACCATCATCGGGGCGGTGTCTGCCAGCGCCGGCCCGCGCGCGTCCGCGCCGTCCAGTTGCGCCTGCAAGCCGTCCCACAGCGACGTCTGGGGAACCCACTGCGTGTCGGCGCAAATCCGGGAGATATCGGCTGCCGTCCGTTGCATATCCCCGGCCGCGTGCCCCTCGAAGCGGGTCTGCAGCTTACTGCCCGTCAGCTCCTCGGCGATGCGGATGACCTCGCGCAGCGAGACCTCGGTTCCGCCGCCCACGTTGTAGATCCCCCCCGCCGGGGCTCGTTCGAATGCGGCGATCGTCGCCCGGACCGCGTCCAGCACGTAGGTGACGTCTCGCGATTGGCCGCCGGAACCAAAAATGCGAAACACCCCATCCCGCTTCAGGACGTCGAAGATTCGCGAGAATGCCATGTCCGGACGTTGACGCGGGCCGTAGACGGTGAAGTATCGCAGCGCCACCACGTCTAGACCGGCCTCGGAACTGTAGGCATGAGCGAGCTTCTCACACATGAGCTTCGTCACGCCGTAGGGCGAGATCGGATCGGTGCGCTCTGGCTCCGCGGTCGGATAGCTCATCGTGCTTCCGTAGACCGACGACGAGGAGGCCAGCACGACCCGCCGACCTACCTCCGCGGCGGTGCTGAAGACACGCTGCGTCGCCTGGACGTTGTGATGCAGGTAGAGGGGGAAGGAGGCCCGCCAGCTTGGCCTGACCCCCGGCTGTCCGGCCAGGTGGAACACGCCGTCCACATCCTCCACCACGGGGCGCAGGGGTGCAGCCGCCAGGTCGAGCTCGAGC
>JBOGYN010000257.1:0-1972 GCA_050696855.1 Solirubrobacteraceae bacterium
CCACAAGATCCCGAAGCCACGGCGTCACCTCCAGCGCTCCCAACACAGCCTGCGGCTCATGCACCCAGCCAAACTTCACTCTCCTGGCTCGTGTCCCCTCGCTGGAACACGCGCTCTCCCTGCCTATGAACGGCCCCTATCGCGCCCAAAAAGCGAGCAGTACCAGCTTACAGCTGCCCGGGGGGCCGTCAAGAGGCGCTGCAAATATCTTTCATAAGCCCTAGTCGCCCCGTGGTCAGGGCGACGTGCCCGAGCCGTGTGTCCACCTGACTCCTGTGCCGAGGTCGCCTGCTGGATCAGCAGCGCTGCGACTCCGTCGGCGGATCCGGCGAAGGTCTCGCGGTGATCCGGAGCGAGCGCGTTGGCAAGCAGGGCGAGCTCGTTCAGCAGCGGCCCAAGAGCTCGTTGGCCAGCTTGCGGGTGGTCTGCGTCGCCTTGAAGGATCAGACGCCGGTGAGTGGGGTGTGGGGCCCGGCGAGCGAGGACAGCGTCCGCCAGGCGATCGATGAGCTAGTCATCCTGTTGGAGCGGATACCGAGTGGACGCCCAGCGTCGAGCGGGGCAATGCCATCCCTCCTCGACAGGCAATGCGCGCCAAAACCAGGGGAATCAAGAGTTCAAGGCCATTCGCGGTCGCCCAGCGGTGAGAAAAGTCTCCAGCGCCCGGGGCGTATCGTGCACCGCCCGCACAAGAAGCTCCGGAAAGGGCTGCCTCAGGGTTCCGGCCCTCCTGTGCTCGGTGACCGTCAGTCGCGTTCACAGGGAACGATTCGACGTTCGCTTCGAGCGCCTACACCTGCCCGGCAACGAGCCCCGCCACCAAGCACAGCAACCCTGGCTACTAGTCGCCGTCTTGCGTCAGCTTCGCATCGCCAGGACGAAGCAGCACGCTGCTCCGAGAGCACCGCTTGGCACGAGGAGGAGCGCTCTCGCGTGACCGCCGCTCTCTCGGGGAGCAGGAGCACGCCGGCCCCGCCGCGGCGCTGCTGAGATTGAGCAAGACCACGCGTCTCGGCCTTCCCCGGGCGCCGCTCGGCGAGACGCTCGCATCCGCGGCGTTGCGGAAGTGCTCGAACCACTACTGCTTCCTCGGGTAGAAGCGCGCGTCTGGCCCAGCTGTGTCGCTCCGGAACGTAGGGAGCGGTCTCGGCGCCCGCGATCCGGCGACGTCCCGAGATCGCTGGTCGCGTTCCTTACCACAACTCTCGCCCTGCTCGATCGGCCCGGCTGAGTCTCCCGCTGTCCCTCGGAGCAGCAGTTGACGAACAGCTTGCTCGAGGCTAATCCAGCGCGTGCGAACCCACGCGTCCAGGCCGTCCGGCCGGCCTGCTCTAGATTGTCCTGCGCGATGTCAACGACCGCGCGGATGGCTTGCGGTGGTAGCGGACGAACGGGCTTCCGACTCCGCACGGCCGGGCGGAGCGGATCTGCTGGCTGGGCTGGGGGCCATGCGATGCGATGCCTCCGGTGATGGGGGTCCGGCATGTCCCGCTCCGACCACGCCGGCATCAGAGGGCTGTCAAAGCCCTGCCCCGCCACGTATCACCGGCAGGTGATGCCGCAGGCGCAGGCTTGACTGCGGCCCTGGCTTGGTGGTCGGAATCAAAGGGTCTGTCCGCCCCACCAAGCGCGCCGCGCTTCAGCAGCGCTCTCAGGCGAAGCCCGACCGCTCCCAGCGGCCGCCCGACTCCATCCAGTGATTCAGCGGTCAACCGCCTCGTGCCCGGTTTCGTGGCCCGGTTGCCGTCGGCACGGGGTCAGGCTCAGCATCGTCGAGCGTCTCCGTGGTCGCCGCCGACAGATCAGCGATGAGCCCGAGCCACTGCAGACCTACTGACGCCGCAAAGCGTGACAATTGCGTGAAAGTCGTTGACCGTCGCCGCGGCGCTCGGTATCGTCCCGATTTGCGGCGACGTAGTTCGCAGTTCAGGGCGAGCGGTCCGCTGCTGCGGGCGTGGCGAACCTACCACCA
>JBOGYN010000258.1:0-1775 GCA_050696855.1 Solirubrobacteraceae bacterium
GACCCGTGTGCTTGACGTCCTGGATGTCGCCGAGGTGCTCCGGAAGACGGTAGATCCCGGCATCTCAAAGATCGAGGCGGTGATCGCCGGCGTCGGCAGGTCTGCTGTCACTCACCGTGGGCTTACGGTCCCGATCGAGCATCTGCTGTTGGAGCAGGGCGTCCGCGATTTTGACCTGGTGGTCGTGCCCGCGTTGGGGGTGTTCGATGCCTCCGGGGTCGACGCGGCGCTCGCTCGTCCAGCGACGCAAAGGGTGCGCGAATTTCTGGGTGACCTTTCGGTCGATGAGCGGCCGCGTCTGGCCGGCGGTTGTACCGGCACGTTTCTGCTGGCCGAGGCGGGACTGTTGGATGGGCATCGTGCGACCACGAGCTGGTGGCTGTCGGGGCTGTTTGGCAAACGCTACCCACAGGTCGAGCTCGATATGTCGCGGATGGTGGTTGAGAGTGGGCCGATCGTGACCGCGGGGGCGGCGTTTGCGCACATCGATCTGGCGATCAGCATCGTGTCTGGCATCAGCCCGCGCTTGGCCGAGTTGGTGGCGGCACGGCTGCTGATCGATGAGCGCCCGGCGCGGAGCGTGGCGGCAGCGCTCGCTCACCTCGCACGGAGCGACGAGCTTGTGAGCGATTTGGAGGACTGGATTCGCGGTCATCTCGCGCAGCCGATCGGCTTGGCGGTGGGCGCCCGGGAGATCGGAGCGACCCGTCGCACGCTGGAGCGCCGGACGCGAGAGCGCCTGGGGATGACGCCGCTTCAGCTGGTCAGGCAACTTCGTGTCGAGCGCGCCAACCACCTGCGGCGCACGACCGAGCAGTCGATGGAACAGATCGCGCATGCGGTCGGTTACCGCCACGCGGCGACCCTTCGCCGCCTCCTCTCAGACGAGCGTCGGGCACAGGCAGGCTGACGCCCCCGAGTTCGTGTTGGCTCACGTCCGGAGCTGTCTGACGCAAATGGTTCTGAATGGGTCGCATCTGGTCCGGTAAGGCTTGGGGTCGTCGGGGTAGGAACTAGTCGTGCCACAAGCCGCTCTCGATGGGATGTCCACCGTATGACCTCCGGCGATTTGCATCATGTTCGCAGCGGCACTGGCCGGGCGTTGCTGCTGATCCATGGTCTGGGGAGCTCGTGGCGCTCATGGAACCCGATTCTGCCGGCCCTGCAGTCCGCGCGCGATGTCATCGCCGTCGATCTACCGGGCTTTGGCGACACCCCCCCGTTAGACGGTGACGTGTCAATCGCGACGCTGGCTGACGCGCTGGAGGGGTTTCTCTGGGGCCACGCCCTCGATGGTGTGGATGTGGTGGGCAGCTCGATGGGCGCCCGCCTCGCGCTGGAGCTGGCGCGCCGCCAGCGGGTCGGCTCGGTGGTGGCACTGGACCCGGGTGGCTTCTGGACCGATCGCCAGCGCCGTATTTTTGGCGCCTCGGTGGGCGTGTCGGTGCGCCTGGTGCGCGCCCTGCAGCCTGTGCTTCCTCTCCTGACCGGCAATCCGGTCGGCCGTGCGCTGCTGTTCGGTCAGTTCTCAGCTCGGCCGTGGGCGCTTTCTCCAGAGCTCGCGCTGGGCGAGCTGCGTAGCTTCGATGCGTCGCCGTCGCTGGATGGCGCCCTGCGCGCCCTGGCGCACGGTCCCCCTCAAGCCGGCATGCCGGCGGGCACGGCCCGTGGCCCGATCGTGATCGGCTGGGGTCGGCGAGACCTCGTTTGCCTTCCTAGCCAGGCCGCAGATGCTGCCCAGCGGTTTCCCGATGCGCGTCTGCACTGGTTTGATG
>JBOGYN010000259.1:0-11735 GCA_050696855.1 Solirubrobacteraceae bacterium
GGCCGGGTGCGGGCCGTCGCCCACGGGGTCGACCCCGGCTTCACGCCAGCCGTATCCGGCGGGGGCGCTCTGGTGGCGAGGGCACTGGGGGACGGGGAGCGTCCCTACGTCCTCTACGCCGCCACCCTTCATCCCCGCAAGAACCTGGCCGCGCTGCGCGAGGCGATGGCGGTTCTCGTAGACGCGGGCCGGCCGCACGCGCTCGCGGTGGCGGGCGGACCGGCGCCCGATCGGGTCGACTCCGCAGAACTCGAGCGCGCGGCCGGGGCCGAGCTCCCCGGTACGCCGGGACGAGTGGCCCGCCTTCCCAGTCCCACCGACGCCGAGCTCGCCGCGCTGATGGCGGCGGCCGCCGCCTTCTGCCTGCCCAGCCTCTACGAGGGCTTCGGGTTGACCGCGCTGGAGGCGATGGCCTGTGGCGCCCCGGTGGTGTGCTCAGACCGCGGGGCGCTTCCCGAGGTGGTGGGGGAGGCCGGCGTGATCGCCGCTCCCACCGCGGACGGGATCCGCGCAGGGCTGGAGCGGGTCCTCGATGAGCCCGGCCTCGCCCGCCAGCTCGCTGCCGCTGGCCCGGCGCGAGCGGCCGCTTTCACCTGGACCGCGGCCGCCGCGGGTTGGCTGGAGGTCCTGCGGGAGGCGGCCGCAGGTCGCGGGCGGTCCATACACTCGCGCTCGGGATGAGCGTCCTCGAGTTGCCCACGTGTCCGGCCTGCGGGGCCGCGGAGTTCCGCGCCTTTGACCTGGGAGCCGGCCATCATCTGCGTCGCTGCGCGGCCTGTGCCACGGTCTCGGCCTTCGACTACGCCGCTCCCGAGGACATCTACGTCGACGGTTACATGTTCGGTCAGGCCGGGGCGTTCGGGCTCGACGTCCGCGCCCCGGAGTTTCAGGCCTATCTGCGGCAAGTCGCCGATCGTCGGCTGGAGTTGATCGAAGGCGCCACCGGCCGGCGCGCCGGATCGCTGCTCGACGTCGGTTCCGGCACCGGTGAGGTGCTGCTCACCGCGCGCGAGCGGGGCTGGCGCGTGCAGGGGGTGGAGCCGGAGCGGACCGCCGCGGCGATGGCGCGTGACCGCGGCCTTCCGGTGGCGATCGCCTCACTGGAGGAGTCCGGCCTGCCCGAGCGCGACTACGACGTCGTCAGCGCCTTTCACGTCCTCGAGCACGTGCCCGACAGCCGCGCCTTTCTGCGCACGATGACTCGCTGGGCCCGCCCCGGCGGGTTCGTGGTCATCGAGGTTCCGAACTTCGCCAGCGTGCAACGGCGGCGGCTGGCCGAGCGCTGGACCGGCCTGCGGCCCCGCGAGCACCTCGTGCACTTCACCCCCCAGACCCTGAAGACCACCTTCGCCGCGGCCGGGATCACGCCGGTGGCAGTACGGTCGCCGGCCTACGTCGGACCTCCCCAGAGCCTTGACCAGGCGCTCTGGGACCTGGTGCGACCGGCGGGCCGGCTGCGCCGGCTGCTGACGCCGCTTTCTCCCGTCCGGACGGTGGCGGGGAGCCCGGTGCGGTATCCGAGCCGCCTGGCCTGGAAGACGCTGGGACTGGTCGAACGGCTCTACGACGCGGCCGGCGCCGGGGCGGTCGTGCTCTGTGTCGGCCGTGTGGCGTAGGTCGCGGTGCTTGCGGCCAGCGCGCAGACGATCCTCGGCCGGCTCGGACCCGACGATCTCGTGCTGGACGTGGGCGGCGCGGCCCGGCCGTTCCCGCGCGCGAACTGGATCCTGGACCTGGCCGCGTATGACGCGCGGGGGCAGCTCGGCTGGGAGGGTGACCGCGCCGACGAGCGCTTCGGTCCCGAGCGCTGGGTACAGCGTGACATCTGCGAGCGCGACCCGTGGCCGTTCGCCGACCGCCAGTTCGAGTTCGCGGTCTGCTCCCACACGCTCGAGGACGTCCGCGACCCGGTGTGGGTGACGAGCGAGCTGCAGCGGGTGGCCAAGGCCGGCTACATCGAGGTTCCGGCCCTGCGCGAGGAGCTGACCTACGGGATCCAGGGACCATGGGTGGGCTGGGGCCATCACCACTGGCTCGTGATCACCCACGAGCACGGATTGGAGTTCATCTTCAAGCACCACGTGATCAACCGCCGCGGCTCCCACCTGCCGGCGGGTTCGACGGAGGGACTGAGCGCGCCCGAGCGCATCCAGGAGCTGTGGTGGGAGGACACGTTTTCTGCGCGCGAGCGCTTCCTGCTCACCGCCGAGGCACTCGATGGCTTCCTCGAGGACTTCGTCCGCACCGCCGCACCGCCGCCGTCGCGGCCGCGGGCGCGCGGGCGGTGGCGGCGGTGAGCCCGGCTGCGGTGACGGTCGCGGTGGTGTCCTGGAACACCCGCGAGCTGCTCCTGGGCTGCCTCGCGGCGCTGCACGGGGACGTCGAGGCCGGCCGCGCTGACGTGTACGTGATCGACAACGGCTCCCAGGACGGCTCGGCGGCAGCCGCCCGCCGGCACGCTCCCTGGGCGCAGGTTCTGCTCGCACCCGGCAACGTTGGTTTCGGCGCCGCCGTCAACCTGGTCGCCGCCCACACCCAGAGCGAGTGGCTGGCCGCCGCCAACGCGGACGTCGCGGTGACCCCCGGGGCGCTGCAGCGGTTGCTCGCGGCCGGCTCTGACCCGCGGGCGGGAGCGGTGGCGCCGCGGCTGGCGCTCCCCGGCGGCGACACCCAGCACTCGGTGGGACCGCTGCCGACGCTGCCCCTGGCGCTGACCTTCGCGCTCGGGGCCCACAAGCTGAGCCCGCAGCTCGGCGATCGCCTGTGCCTGGAGACGCTCTGGGACCCCGAGCGCCCGCGTTTTGTCCCCTGGGCGATCGGCGCCTTTCTGCTCTTGCGCCGGAGCGCGTTCGATGCCATCGGCGGCTTTGACGAGCATCAATGGATGTACGCCGAGGACCTTGACCTCGGCTGGCGACTGCGGGAGGCCGGCTGGCTGACCCGCTACGAGCCCGGGGCCCTGGTCAAGCACGCCGGCGCAGCCGCCACCGCCCAGGCCTTCGGTCCCGAGCGGACCGTGCGCTTCATGCGCGCCACCTACGAGGTGATCGCCCGCCGGCGGGGCACCGCGCGCGCCCGCCTGACCGCGGCTGTCAATCTGCTGGGCACACTGCTGCGGGTCGCCTGGATGGCGCCGCTCGCGCTGGCCCGCCCCGGCCGCCGGCCGCAGCTGCGCGCGACCTGCGCCTGGGCGGGCGCCCATCGCCAGGGCCTGCGGATCAAACTGGAGCGGGACGCGGGCGGACGATGAGCACGCTGAGCCCCTCGCGCCTCCAGGCGCCCGCGCTCGGCGCCGGTTCGGGCGCGGACGCTGGACGGCGGGTGGCCAACCTCGACGTGCTCCGCGCGCTGGCCGCGCTCGCGGTGCTGGTCGGCCACGCTTACGTGCTCGGCGGCCGGGTGCTGCCGGTCAAGGCCCAACACGGCTACGACGTGCCTCTGATCACGCTCGCCTCGGCGGTATGGCTGTTCTTCGCGATCAGCGGCTACGTGATCTCCCGGCCGTGGCTCGAGCGGCTGCTGAGCGGCCAACCGCTGCCCATTCTGTCGGGATACGCCCGCCGGCGGGCGGCGCGGATCTTCCCGCTCTACTGGGTCGCGCTGGCGGCCTTCATCGCTCTGGCCGGCAGCTCGGGCGCGGTGGCCTGGCAGTTCCCGTTTCACATCCTCCTGATCAACAACCTCGTCCCTGGGCGGCAGGGCGCGCTCTTCTCGGTCGCCTGGACGCTGACCCTCGAGGTGCTGTTCTACGCCTGTGTGCCGCTGCTGGCGGCTCTGATCCGGGCCCGGCGGAGCCAGCCCACGGCGGTCTGGCTGGCTCGCGCAGTGCTGATCAGCTGGGGACTGAGCATCGGCTTTGCGCTCTTCGCCGATCTCCTGGGCGACGGGCGGATCGGGCTCTGGCTGCGGGGCTCGCTGCCCGCCATGTGGCAGATGTTCTGTCCCGGGCTGCTGCTCGTGCTCGTCCCGTACCTGCCGGGCGCCCGGATTCGCAACTGGCTGATCGCGCCCGAGCCCCGCCGGCCGGCCTGGCTGGGGGCGGTGGGGGGATTGCTGGTGGCGGGCGCGCTGCTCGGGGCGGCGGCGCCGCTGGGCTCCGGGATCGTCGCCTATCAGGTCATGGTCGACGCCAGCCGGCCCCTGTTCGCGGCGGCCTACGGGCTGATCATCGCCGCCACGATCGCCGCCCGGCCGTGGCGAGCGCGGGGACTGGTAGCCCTCGGGGCCGCCTCCTACGGGATCTACTTGTTGCATCCGGTGATCGAGACAGCGCTCGCGCACGCCGGCCTGGTGCCGTGGCCCCACGACACGCTGAGCGCGTTCGTGGTCCACGCGGTCGCGCTGGCGGCTTTGACGATCCCGGCCGCGCTGGCCAGCTGGCGATGGTTCGAACGCCCGATCCTCGCCTGCGCGACGCGCGGGCGGCCGCGCGCCCGCCCGCCGGCGCCGACGGCGGCCGGTGATATGCGTGAGTTCTGGAACGCCCGGGCCCGGGAAGACGCCTTCTACTTCGTGGACACCCGTCAGCCCTACCGCGCGACCGAGGCCGAGCGCTTCTGGGATGCCGCCCCGTTGGTGGATTATCTGCTCGAGGGACTCGGCGTCGAGCTCAGCCGCGCCGACCTGGTGCTCGAGATCGGCTGCGGTCTGGGACGGATGACCCGTGTGCTGGCGGGGCGCAGCCGGGAGGTCCTCGCCCTCGACGTCTCAGATCAGATGCTCGAGCGGGCCCGCGAGCACAATCCCCACCTCGGCAACGTCCGCTGGATCCTCGGCGATGGAACCACTCTGGCTCCGATCGCCGATGCCAGCGTGGATGCCTGCTTCTCGACCGTGGTGTTCCAGCACGTCCCCGACCCGGAGATCATCCTCGGTTACGTGCGCGAGGTCGGCCGTGTCCTGCGCCCCGGAGGCTGGGCCGCCCTCCAGGTCTCCACCGACCCGGCCATTCACCGTCCGCGGGGCGGGGTCACCCGCCGGCTGGCCGCGCTGGCCGGACGACGGCCACAGGGTCAGCGGCACCCCGCCTGGCTGGGCGCCCCGGTGGAGGTCTCCGCCGTGCGCGCCGCCGCCCGCGACGGCGCCATGACCGTCGAACGGGTCTGGGGCGAGGGCGGCCAGTACACCCAGCTCCTCCTGCGCCGCGCGGCTTGGTGGGACTCTCGGGATGGAGGACAATCCCGGCCATGAGTGAGTCGGCGTCATCACCGCCTGAGCCCTCCCGCCGCCTGCGTGCGGCGCTGGCGGTCGTGGCCGCCGCGATCCCGCTCGTCCCGATCATGGTGGCGGTGGGCCTGGGCGGTGGCCGTGGCGCAACCGCCCAGACTGCGAACAGCGCGACCGTGTTCAACCCGGTCGCGGTCCCGAAGATCTCGGCCCCCAGCCTCCTGGTCCCGCCCGGACCCGGGACCCTCGTCGCCCTCGTGCAGCGGGGCACGCAGATGCGCTCGCGCCCGGGCGGCCCCACCTACGCCAAGCTCTCAGTGCACACCGAGTTCGGCTCGCCCGAGGCGATGTGGGTGGTCCGGCTCTCGGGCCGCTGGCTGGGTGTGATCAGCCCGAAGGCCGGTAACGGCCGGGTCGGCTGGATCCCGGCCGCCGCCGCGTCGCTCAGCCGTGTGAACTGGAAGCTCGAGGTCTCGCTCTCCGCCCGCCGCCTGACCGTCCTGCGCGCCGGCCGCGCCGTCGCGCACTTTACGGTCGCGATCGGCGCGCCCAGCGCTCCCACGCCGACCGGGCGTTTCGCGGTCACCGACCGCCTGCGCACCGGGGATCCCGCCGGACCTTATGGCTGTTGCATCCTCGCCCTCTCGGCGCAGGCACCGCATGCGATCCAGGGCTGGAGCGGTGGGAACCGGATCGCGATCCACTCCACCCCCGAGACGTCCTCAATCGGGCTGGCAATCAGCCACGGTTGCCTGCGCCTGACCCTGGCCCAAGGCCGGTGGCTGCTCTCTCACATTCCGCTCGGGACGCCCACCCTGATCTCGGGGTAGTGAACCCCGGGCGCGAGCTAAGCGGACTCGGTCTCGCCGCTGGCGCGGCGGATCTTCTCGATCGCCGCCCGCAGCATGCGCGAGATCTGCATCTGCGAGGTGCCGATCCGGCGAGCGATCTCCGATTGCGTCATGTCGCGGCCGAAGCGCAGGAACAGGATCAGCCGATCGGTGTCCGACAACGTCTCGACGCCAGCGGCGATCACGCTCAGGTACTCGGCCTGCTCGAGCCGTTCATCCTCGGCGCCGAACTGCTGGGCCGGGCTCGGCGGGCCGTCTTCGTCGTCGGACGCGGTGTCCAGCGGCGCGGCGTGCCGGGCGTGATAGGCCTCAATCGCCTCCAGCGCCTGCTCTTCGGTAATGCTCATGGCCTCAGCGAGCTCGGTCAACGACGGCGAACGTCCGAGCCGAGCGGACAGCTCCTCGGTCGTCCGAGCGAGTTCGACCGCGCGCTCCTTGACCCCGCGGGGAACGTGGACGGCCCAACCGCTGTCTCGGAAGTAGCGCTTGAGCTCGCCCAGCATGGTCGGCATCGCGTAGCTGGAAAAGGCGAAGCCGCGTTCGGGCTCGAAGCGGTCGATGGCCTTGAGCAAGCCGACCATCGCGACCTGGGTCAGGTCCTCGAGCGGCTCCCCGCGGGCGTGATAGCGGCGCGCGACGCTGCGGGCCAGTGGCTCGAAGCGGGCCACCAGTTCTTCGAGCACGACTGGGTCCTCATGCTCACGCCGAAGCGCCAGGAGCTCGTTGGTCGAGAGCCCCCGCAGCCGGCCGCGACCGGAGCTCAAAGCTGGAAGAGCCCGCTGGGAAGCATGGAACTGGTCGATCGGGGCATGCGCAACCTCCGTACAAGAGCTTTGTACGACGGTCTGCGCCGGCGTTGGCGCCGGAAGCCTCCCATCGTGCGCGACGATCTGCCTGGACCGGACGCTAACCATCGCAGGCCGCTGGGAGTTTATCCGCCCCGCTGGTCGTGGCGCGAAGACTGACCGGCGTCCCGGCGCGGCGTGCGGACTAACCGGCGTCCTGGTCGACGTCGAGCACGAAGACTTCGACCTGGAGGTTGCGGCCCAAGTCGTTGGCGCTCATGAACGACCGCACCCCACGGCCGAGGATGGTCTGCACGGCCGTGATCATCGCCTCGCGCATCGCGTCCTGGAGACCGAGCCGGCCCGCCGCGACGACGTCGCCACTGTCGTTCTCCTCCAGCGTCTGCTCGGCCTGGGTGTAGCCGCCCTCGAGCAGGGAAACGACCAGGTCTCCGTCGATCGTTGTTCGGGCGCTCGTGGGTCCGCGACCGACGTACTGCTTGTGCACGCGGGAGAGCGCGTTGGAGATCTCCAACGAGGGCGCCGACGGTGACTCGGCGCGGAGCGTCTCGGGATCGGTGTTCTCTTCGAGCATGCGGCGACGTTGGGCGACGCCGAGTTTAGTACCCCACTACTCGAAGGGGGCGACCTCGGCGCAGTCCACCGGGGAGCCCGAAGCGCGACCGCGCTAGCCGTAGAGCGACTCGAAGCGGTCGGCGAAGCGCTCGTTGATCACGTTGCGCTTGACCTTCAGCGTCGGGGTCAGCTCGCCGTCTTCGATCGAGAGGTCCCGTTCCAGGATCACGAACTTCTTGATCTGCTCGACCTGGGCATAGTTTGAGTTGGCCCGATCGAGCTCCGCCTGGACCATCTCGGCCACCTCCTCGCGCTCGGCGAGCTGGGCCAGGTCTTCTGGCAGCCCCTGCTCCTTGGCCCAGGGGAGGATCTCCTCGGCGTCCAGGGTGATCAAGGCCACCGGATACGGGCGCCGGTCACCGTGCATGACCGCCTGGGAGATGAAGCGCGACTGCTTGAGGTCGTTCTCGATGTTGGCCGGGGTCAGGTTCTTGCCCCCCGCGGTGATGATGATGTCCTTCTTGCGCCCGGTGATCTTCAGGTAACCCTCGTCGTCGATCTCGCCGACGTCGCCGGTGTGCAGCCAGCCGTCGACCAGGGTTTCGGCGGTCGCGTCGGGGTTGTCCCAGTATTCGCGAAAGACGTTGGGGCCACGGAGCAGGATCTCGCCGTCCTCATCGGCGATCCTGGCTTGAACACCCGGCATCGGTCGCCCGACGGTCCCGAACTTGAAGTGCTCGAGCGTCCCCACCGTCCCCACGGCGGTCGTCTCGGTCATGCCCCAACCCTCCATCACCGGCACGCCACAGGCGTAGAAGAACTCGAGGATCTCGGACGCGATCGGGGCCGCGCCGGTCACGGCTTGACGGATCTCGCCCCCGAACAGACTCCGCACGCGGGCGAAGAGGCGCTCGTCGGCCTGATCGAACGCGGCCTGCATCTCGTCGGAGACCGACTCGCCGTGCTGTTGGCGACGGCGCACTTCGACGCCGAGCTTGATCGCCTGGGCAAAACGCGCCCGATCCTGCTCGTCCCCCTGCTCCTGGAGCTTCATCGCCGCCGTGTACAGCTTCTCGAAGATGCGCGGGACCGAGGGCAGGTAGGTGGGGGACGTCTCGACCAGCTCCTCGAGGATCTTCTTGGAGTCACCGCCGTAGAAGATGATGGTCGTCCCGAGCTCGAACGAGGCCAGCTGCGCGGTGAGCGCAAAGGCATGGGCGAGAGGAAGAAATAGGTAGGTCCGTTCGCCGGGGGAGATGAAGTCCAGCTCCTGGACCATCTCGCCCACCGACATCGCATTGCCGTGGGTCAGGGCCACACCCTTGGGCGGTCCGGTCGTCCCCGACGTGTAAATGATCGTGTAGGGATCCTCCCGAGCCACGGCGGCCTGGCGCGCCTTGAGCTCTGAGTGGTCACCCGCGCGCCCGCGCTCGCGCAGCTGCTCGAGGGTCGATTCGCCGGCGCCCTCCTCGATCCCGATCATGGCCATCAGGTCGGGGAGCTCCTCGCGGACCTGGTCGAGCTTGGCGCGCTGGGCCTCGTTCTCGCAGAACACCGCGCGGGTTCCCGAATTGCCCAGCACCCAGGCGCACTCCCGGGGTGAATTGGTCGGGTAGACCGGGACCACGACGGCCCCGGCGGCGGAGATTGCGTAGCTGGCCAATGTCCACTCCAGACGCGTGTCGGCGAGGATCGCCACGCGGTCACCGGCGGCGATGCCGAGTGCTACTAACCCGAGTGCGATCTCGTCGACCGCGTCACTGACCTGCGCGAAGGTGAGCTCGTGCCATTCGCCGTCGGACTTGTAGCGTGCGGCCACGTGCTCGGCGAAGCGCTGCCCGGCTGCGCCCGCGAGCGTGGCCACGGTGCCCTGCGTCGTCGCAGCCGCTGACGTCGTCTCGGTCGTCTCGGTCGTCTCGGTCATCAGCTCTCCTCTGGACCCGTGGTTACGCTCCGATCTTCCCACGTGGCTCAGTTCGAGGTTGCGTCCAGCCTGCCCTCGAGCTCGACCGTGAGTTCATCGGCGACCTTGAGCGCGCCGAACAGGGCCGAGTACGGCTTCATGCCCCAATCGCTCTGGCGCAGCCGGGTCGCGGCGCTCAGCTCACCGCCCTCGCCCACACCGAGCGGGAACGAGACGGGGTGCCGGCGCCCGAACAGCTCGAGCTCACCGTCCACCTCGAGGCCCCCGGGGGTCTCGCGCACCGCGCGGGAGGCAAACTCGATCGCGGTCCCCTTCAGGACTTCGTCATCGATCGTCTGGTGGATGTTCTTGCGGTCATCATCGCCGAGTGCCTTCATCCCACCCGTGCCCTCTCGCACCTGCAACGAGCGCGCGTCGGCGGTCAGGGTGACAGTGGTGGCCCCCGCCTGCCCTCCCGCCTCGATCGTGGCCTTCCAGGCGGTGACTTCGATCAGCAGGTCGTGGCCCGCCTTGGCCGCCGCCCCTTTTCGACCCGTCCGGATCCTCAGCGTGGCCTGCTCGGGTCCCAGCGAGTACGTGCCCGGTTGCATCGGCATGCGCGCCCTCCATCCTCTTCTGATTGCGGAGCCTGCAGAACATACCTACGAAAGGAGCCCTCAACATGCTCGAGCTCGACCATCCGTTCACCTCTGAGAAGCCCACCGCCGAGACCTGGCACGCGATTCTCGACCTCGAACGGCTCGTGCCCTGCGTGCCGGGTGGGACAGTGATCGAGAAGCTCACGCCCGAGGAAGTCAAGGCCGAGATCAAGGTCAAGATGGGCGCCATGTCAATGAAGTTCACCGGTACGGTTTCGGTGGTCGAGTCAGACGAGGCCAGCCATCGCGCGCTCATTCGGGTCAAGTCACGCGAGGGGGGCGGCCAGGGCCACGCCAACGCCGACGTCACCTTCACCCTGTCCGACGGCGGCGGGAACGTCCACACGGCCGCCCAGATCACCGGCAAGGCCGCCTCGATGGGCGACGGTGTCGTCGCATCCGTGCTCGACGCGCTAATCCGTGACTTCACGGGCAAGCTCGGCGCTCTCTAGCGCGCCACGCGGCCCGATGGCGATCAGCCGGGAGTGGTCCCGTGGACGGCGGCACCGCCGCGCCGGAGCAGCCCGGCCCCAACGGACCGGTTTTTATCTTTTCTTATGTCATTGGGCGTTAGAGGTGCCTCAAACGAGGTAGATAAGGACTGGAAGTGGGGGCGACGCTGAAGTCGTTCCGGCGGGAGTCGCCCATCTAGGCCGCCGGAACGTTTCGGCCCGAGGTACTTGGGCCCGTCGCCCGCTACGGTCGAGACCGCTCCGGCCAGGTCCGCGCTCCGGACCCGCCCATCCCCACGGAAATCACGCGCCCGGCAGGATTTGAACCTGCGACCTTCCGCTCCGGAGGCGGACGCTCTATCCCCTGAGCTACGGGCGCTCGCGATCGGGGAAGATCGAGCGTCCAGCTTAGAGCTATGCCCGCCCCTCCGCACCCTCAGCCCGGCGACCGTGCCGGTGCTGCTCGACTGACATCGGCGGGCGCGGCTGGCAGACTCGGCGGCATGGATCTTTCGATCTTCTTCGCCGGCACCGGCGGCTCGGTGCCCACCACCCGGCGCGGGCTGCCCTCGGTGCTCGTGCGCCGAGGCGGCGACCGGATCCTGTTCGACTGCGGCGAGGGCACCCAGCGCCAGCTCGTGGGCTCGGTGGGACTGGCCGACCTGACCGAGATCTTCCTCACCCACTTCCACTCTGACCACTGGCTCGGACTCCCGGGCATGCTCAAGACCTTCGATCTGCGCGGTCGCGACAAGCCGCTGCGGATCCACGGGCCCGCCGGCCTGGGCACGCTGATCGCACTCGTGGAGCGGATGTCGGGCCGGGTCAGTTATGGGCTCGAGGTAATCGAGCTCGAGCCCGGGCAGAGCGTGGCGCGCGACGGCTATGAAATTGCCGCCATTGCCGTCGCTCACCGGGGCCCGGCCTTCGGCTACGTGCTCTACGAGGACCAGCGTCCCGGCGTGTTCGATCCCGACGCGGCGGTCCGGCTCGGGCTCACGCCCGGCCCCGAGTTCGGCCGCGTCCAGCGGGGTGAGACCGTCCGCGGCATCGGCCCCGAGCAGGTGCTCGGTCCCAGCCGCCCGGGGCGCAAGCTCGTGCTCTCGGGCGACACCCGGCCGTGCGAGGCGCTGCGCATCGCCGCCCACCAGGCCGACGTGCTCGTCCACGAGGCCACGTTCGCGCAGGAGGAATCGGCGCGCGCCCGCGAAACCGGGCACTCCACCGCCGCCCAGGCCGCGACCCTGGCCCGGGAGGCCGAGGTCGGCCTGCTCGCGCTCAATCATGTCTCCACCCGTCATCCCCTGCGCCTGCTCCGCGACGAGGCCCGAGCCGTGTTCCCG
>JBOGYN010000260.1:0-6192 GCA_050696855.1 Solirubrobacteraceae bacterium
GGCGTAGCTTCATGATGCGCGGGCAGCGGCAAGCAACTCCTCCCGGGAGGCTTTCGAACTAGCTGGTGGGTGAGGGCCCGGAGCTGAAACGGCCAGCACCGGGCGGCGAATATACCAACGGCGGTCAGCGCCCGGGCGCCCCGGGAGGAGGCTTGGCGCAATGCGCGAGAAAAAGCTCCGCCCCCATGTCAGAAGAGGGTTTTGGTCGTGCCACCCGAAGGGGTGTAGGCCGCGCGCGGAGCGCCCCACCGCCGTGCGTATACTGCGACTCTGCCTGCATGGGCCGTGAACTATGAAACGCACTTACCAGCCAAAGAAGCGCAAGCGCGCACGCGCCCATGGATTTCGTACTCGCATGCGCACCCGCGCGGGACGCTTGACCCTCAAGCGCCGGCGCGCAAAGGGACGCAAGCGCCTGACGGTGTGATGTTGGTCGGGCGGGCGGGATCCGTGTCCGGGCAGCGGCCAGGACGGGGTCGGCTCTCGCGTAGCGCGGAGTTCGACCGGGTCTTTCGCCAGGGGCGATCCCACGCCGGTCGTGACCTCGTGCTCTACGTTTTTCCGCGCGGCGGCGAAGACGAACCGTCGCGGCTTGGGCTCTCGGTATCGCGCAAGGTGGGCGGTGCCGTGGAGCGGAATCGCGTCAAGCGCCTCCTGCGCGAGGCGTTCGCCCAGGAGAGCGCCCGCCTGCCCGCCGGCACCGATGCGGTCGTGGTCGCGCGCCGGGGAGCCCACGAGCTGGCCGAGCGCGACGGTTTGGGCGGCATCCTGAGCGCGTTGATCGAGTTGATTGACAAGGTGCCGGGAGCGCGGTCGGGCGAGGTCCACCCGGCTGCCGACGCGGCCGCCGGGTTCGACCGCTGATGCGTCTTTCGTCCCTTGTCGTCGTCCCGATTCGTGGCTACCAGCGCCTCTTCTCTCCCGCCCTGGGCGAGCGCTGCAAGTACTACCCGTCGTGCTCGCGCTACGCCGTGCAGGCGATCGAGAACTACGGCATACTCCGCGGCCTCGTCCTGGCCGCTTGGCGCCTGCTGCGCTGCAACCCGTGGAGTCACGGTGGCGTTGATCCGGTGGAGGATCAGCGGCTCTTCAAGCCACGCGCTCCGGCCACGACCGTCTGACCATGCTTCTCAGCGCCAACATCTTCCAGCCGCTGATGGACGTCTTCGAGTCGGTGCTGAAGTTCTTCCACGACAGCATCGGGGTGCCCTGGGGTTGGTCGATCGTGCTGCTCACGGTCGTCGTCCGGGCCGTGCTGATCCCGCTCACGGTCAAGCAGTTCGGCTCGATGCAGCGCATGCAGCAGCTCCAGCCCGAGCTCAAGGCGATCCAGGCCAAGTACAAGGACGACAAGGAGCGCCAGCAGCAGGAGATGATGCGGTTCTACAAGGAGAACAAGGTCAACCCCCTGGGGTCGTGCCTGCCGTTGGTGGCGCAGATGCCGGTCTTCATCTCGCTGTTCTACATGCTGCGCACCACTTTGCGCCTGGACATCTGCCCCGCCCACCAGGTGAAACTGGCCAGTGGACTGATCGACACCGCCCACCTGCGGCCTTGCGGCGCCGGCCACGGCGCGGGCTTCCTGTTCATCAGTGACCTGACCAACAAGGCCACCGGGGCGACGCTGATCGTCCTGCTCGCTCTCTACGTCGGCAGCCAGCTCGCCTCGAGCTTGATGATGTCGAGCGCAACCATGGACCGGAACCAGCGCATGATCATGCTCGTCATGCCGCTGTTCTTCGTGTTCATCTTCCTCCAGTACCCGGCCGGACTGCTCGTCTACTGGATCACCACGAACCTGTGGACGATCGGCCAGCAGTTCGTGGTCAAGCGGCGGATCGGACCGGCGCGAGCGCCCGTGGTAGCGGCTGCCGGCGGCGCGACCAGTGTGGTCGCGCCCAGCGGGCCGCCGCCCAAACCGCCGCCCAAACCGCCGCCAAAGTCCGGCGCGTCAGGGCCGAGTTCGGGATCCACCGGCAATGGCTCCGGGACTGGTCTGGCTGGACTCGGTTCACTAATTCGGGGCCGGGGCAAGTCCGAGCCCGAGAAGGCCGCTGTCGCGGCCAAACCCGCGGGCCCGCCCCCGCGGCCGCCGCGCAAGAAGAAGAAGCGCTCGGGCCGGCGAAGGTAACGATGGCTACCCGGGACGAGGATCCGGCCGATCGACTTCGGGAGCTGCTGGAGCGCGTCGCGGCGGCCGCCGGGGTCGAGGTGTCGGTAGAGATCAACGAGGGCCCGGATGGATTGGTCGCCGAGTACGTGGGCGACGACGTCGCGCTGCTGATCGGCCGTCACGGCCAGACGATCGACGCCATCCAGCACATCGCCTACCGCTTCGCCCGCCAGGGCGCCGGGGAGCGCGTGGCGGTGATGGTCGATGCCGCCGGGTATCGCGAACGCCGGGCCTCCACGCTGCGCGTTGCCGCCGATCAGGCGGCCGAGACGGCCGTCAGCCATCGCCGTGCGGTGCCGCTGGAGGCGATGGGCGCGCTGGAGCGCAAGGTCATCCACGAGCACCTGAAGGGCCGCCACGACGTCGAGACCTACAGCGAGGGCCAGGAGCCCTCGCGCCGGCTCGTGGTCGCCCCCCTCGTCGACTGATCAAGGCCGGAACCGAGCCGCGGGTCGCCGCTCGAGGTTTCACGTTTGTCTTGACGGTGAAACACGCGACCGATACAACGTCGTAGTGCGTGGTTGATCTCTCTGAATTCGATCGAGGACTGCTGACCGGGCTGCTCATCGGCGAGGGGTCGTTCGGCGGTGACGGCCGCCAACCACAGGTGACTCTCCGGATGCACGTGCGCCACGAGGCGCTCTTTATGTGGCTTCAGGAGCGCTTCCCCCGCGCCCGCCTGTACGGGCCCTACCACCACGGCGGCCGACACTACTACCAGTGGATGGCTCGCGGGCCGGCGCTCGTCCACGACCTGCTCCCGCATCTCGATCCGGTCGAGATCGGGCAACTCGATACCCACGCCGGCCGCCGGATCGCCGTGATGTGCGAGCGATACGCCGCCTATATCGAGCGCCAGCGCGGCCCTGCCGGTTGAGCCGCCCCAGGTGACAATGGACCCCTCACTCGTCGCGGAGACGGCGGCGCTAGCTGGACGTTTCTCATTGCCGGCGTCCGCGGAACGCGGTCTGGGCGCTCTGTTGACCGTTCTGACTGAGGATTCGCTCGCCCCGACGACCCTGCGCGAGCCCCGGCGGGTGCTCCGCGACCATTTCGCCGACGCGCTGGTCGCGCTCGAGCTCCCCGAAGTCCGGTCCGCGAGCACGATCGCCGACCTCGGGGCCGGGGCCGGCGTGCCGGGCCTGCCGCTCGCCATTGCCCGTCCCGAGGCGACTGTATTTCTGGTCGAGAGCAACCGCCGTAAGTGCGCATTCATCGCCCGTGCTGCTGAGGCGGCCGGGGTGCTCAACGCCGTCGTGGTGGTGGAACGGGCTGAGGCCTGGAGGGACGGTCTCGGCCGCCTGGACCTCATCACGGCCCGGGCGCTGGCCCCGGTATCCGTCGTGGCCGAGTACGCGGCGCCGTTGCTGCGCCTGGGGGGAGCGATGGTGGCGTGGCGGGGGCGCGTCGACGCCAGCGAGGAGCGCGCAGCGCGCACCGCCGCCGCCGAGCTCGGCCTGCGCTACGGACAACCGCGCCGCGTGGAGCCCTATCCGGGGGCGGCCCACCGCCACCTGCAGCTCATGGTCAAGACCGAGCCCACGCCGTCGCGCTTCCCGCGCCGGCCCGGGATGGCTCGCAAGCGCCCGCTCGGAGCCGGTTCGACGGCCGCATCTGACCGTCAACGGCGCTAGTTTGGTGACCGATGGGCACGGTCTATGCAATCGCCAATCAGAAGGGTGGCGTCGGTAAGACGACTACCGCCATCAACCTGGCGGCCTGCGTAGCCGAGGCCGGATACGAAACCCTGCTGATCGACATCGACCCCCAGGCCAACGCCACCCTGGGGCTGGGCATCGACAAGCACGTCAAGCCGACCGTCTACGACGGGCTGGTGGGCGATCTGGATCTCGCTGAGACGGTCGTGGACAGTGGGATCGAGCACTTGGGTGTGATCCCCGCGGGCCCGGATCTGGCCGGCGCGACGATCGAGCTCCCGCGGCTGGCCGGCTCCGAGAACCGTCTTCGGGAGACCTTGGGGCCGCTCCGTGATCGCTACGCCTTCATTTTTCTGGACTGCCCGCCGTCCCTGGGTCCCCTGACGGTCAACGCTCTCGTCGCCGCTGACCGCGTGATCGTGCCCGTCCAAGCCGAATATTTCGCCCTCGAGGGGCTGGCCGGTCTCCTGGACACGTTGTCGCTGGTGCAGCGCGAGCTCAATCCGCGCCTCACGGTCGCCGGGATGCTGCTGACCATGCACGACGGGCGAACCCGCCTGGCCCAGGACGTCGAGCGCGAGGTGCGCGAGCACTTTCCCGCGCTGGTCTTTGAGACCGTCATTCCCCGCAATGTGCGGATCGGGGAGTCACCGAGCTTCGGCAAGCCGGTCATCCACTATGACCCGCATTGCGCCGGCGCCGACGCCTACTTCGAGCTGGCCAAGGAGGTTGCCGCCCGTGGCTGAGCGCCAGCCATCGATGGGCCGCGGACTGGAGGCGATCCTGTCAGTCGCTTCGCGCGCTGAACCCGAGGAGTTGCGCCAGGTCGCCACCGAGCTGATCGCACCCAACCCCAATCAGCCCCGCCGGCTGTTCGATGAGGCCTCGCTGGCCGGACTCGCCGAGTCGATCCGGACCCGCGGGGTGCTGCAGCCCGTCCTCGTTTCACCCGTGGCCGGCGGGACTTACGAGCTGATCGCCGGTGAGCGCCGCTGGCGGGCGGCGCGGATCGCCGAGCTCGCGACGATTCCGGCGATCGTCCGCCACCACGATGACGCCGCCTCGCTCGAGGTGGCCCTGATCGAGAACATGGCCCGCGAGGACCTCAACCCGGTCGAGGAGGCCCGGGCTTGTGCAGCGCTGACCGAGGAGCTCGGCCTGACTCGCGAGGAGGTGGGTGCCCGCGTCGGCCGCAGCCGGGTGGCGGTGTCCAACCTGATCAGGCTGCTCGACCTCCCGGACATCGCCTTGACGGCGATCGAACATCGAGCCTTGAGCGAGGGGCACGGGCGGGCCCTGCTGCTGGCCACCGACCACGACGATCGCCGGCGGCTCGCCCGCTCCGCGGTCGAGTACGGTTGGTCGGTCCGCGAGCTCGAATCGCGCGCGCGTCAGGCCAACACCGGCGCCACTCGGGCGCGGCCATCGCGTCGCCGGCCGGCGCTGCATCCCGACCAGGAGGCGGCGATGGCGGAGATCCAGGATCGGCTCGGCGCCGCCCTCGGTCGGGAGGTCGAGGTCACCCCCACCAGTGGTGGCGGTTACCGCGTCCACCTGGCCTTCGAGTCAGCCGATGACGCTCTCGAGCTGGCAGTTAGAATCGTCCCGTCGGGCGATTAGCTCAGTCGGGTAGAGCGCTTCTCTGATCAGGAAGAGGTCCCAGGTTCGAGTCCTGGATCGCCCACTGAAGGAGTTCCTGCAAGGAACTGGATTTCGAGGGCGACGGGCGAAGCTGTCACGGTTCATAGGTTGAGCTTCCGGCCTTTCCGCGACGTAGAACCGGCGATCAGAAACGTGATGTAGGTGCGCCGGAACGTGGGCGGAGTGACGTGGGCCCGGATCGGCGGGTCTCCTCGCGTGGCGCGAAGCTCGTCGGCTCTAGCGACTACCGGAGCCACGACCCGCTTTCCAACGTTGTCTTTGTCGCGACGGGCTCCTGTGCGTGTCGGGGGTGGCCTTCGGCGGACATTTCAATCGCGTGGCGCTGTCAGCTTCGAAGGCTTGAGAGCCTGAGCCGTCATGGCGCGGCAATTCACCTGCGATCCTGCCTGAGCAGAAATCGTAGGCCGATCGAATTGAGGAAAGCCTTGCCCGTCTCCATCATCGTGTTGTCCATCCTGCTTGCTGTTGCCTTCATCGGCGCCGGCATGAGCAAGCTCACCGGCCAGTCAGCCATGCGTGACGCAGCCACGCATTTCGGAATCCCGTGGGAGCGCTACCGCCTGATCGGAGTGCTCGAAGTCGCGGGCGCCGCCGGCGTGCTCTTGGGGCTCGCTGTCACGGCTCTCGGTGCTGTAGCCGCGGTCGCGTTGATGCTCCTCATGGTTGCCGCCCTAACCAACCACCGCCGCGTCAGCGACC
>JBOGYN010000261.1:0-1530 GCA_050696855.1 Solirubrobacteraceae bacterium
ATCCGCCGGCGCTGGCGCGGCACGCCCTCGTTGTCGCGGTACTCCTCGACGTAGACGTTGCCGGCGACCAGGAGCCTCGTGCCCTTGACTGCGGAGCTGGCGAAGTGGATGGCCTGCTCGCCGGAGACGGTCACCTCGTAGAAGGTGCGCCCGGTGTCCTCCCAGCTGTCGGTCTCGGCGTTGTAGCGGCGGTCGTTGACGGCGACCGTGACGTTGCTGATCGGGACGCTCTGACCGGTGCGCTTGCTGGTGAACTCGCGCAGCGTGGCGTTGTCCGTGGCGTTGCCCTCGATGACGATGAAGCTCATGACGGTGGTCCTTTCGGAACGGTGACCCTCGGCTGATCCGAGTGGTCTGGAATCCCAGCGAGAGAGAGGGCTCGGTCGTTGTGCCTGTCGGCTTGACCCCTGCAATCCCTCCCCCGCCGGGCAAAGAAGAGAAAGGGGCCGCATTGAGCGGCCGTAGTGCAAGCCCGGTCTGCCGGGTCCCAACACGAATTTTCGAGAGCGTCAGCGATCCCGTAGGGCTCGAAAAATCGTGTGCAGCGGGCCGGTCGTAGCGCAGCGGAGCCGCGGCTTGCGCGTAGGTCGCGCGGCCCATACTCGATTGCCCGGCGGGGGAGGAAACAGCTCCAGGGTCGGGCGCGCAGCGACCGATCGCCCCTTCAAGTGCGGATCCCGGCCTCCGTGCCGGGTCGCTCCGGTTCCGGTGCCATCGGCGCCGGCGTGCGGCTCGTCGTTCTTAGGGCTGCTGCGCATGGCATGGGCCGGCAGTCGCCTCACCTCCTCCAGTAGTCCTCTCACCACACAGGTGGGTGTTGGCACCGAGAAAGTGACAGCTGGACGCGACCAAAGCTCGCAGGAGCCGGGTGGTCAGGCTCCGGAGCGGCGTTGGCTCCACGGGCAGGGCTGGCTGCGCGGGCGGGTTGCGATGCCGGCGTCGGCCATGCGGTTGCGCACGGCCGTGACGCCGAGGCCGCAGAGCATGGCCACGTGCTGGGCGGACAGGCCGATCTCGACGTAGAGCTCGCGCACGAGATCCGGATCCAGTGGCAACGGGGCGTAGCTCTCCCACGGCGTGGCGGGGTTCCACGTGTCGACGCCGGGTCGGCGCACAGCGAAGCGACGCAGGCAGGCGGCGATCGCGGGGTCGCCGTAGAGGTCGTCGACGAGCGTGCGGGGCGGCTGTTCGCGGCTGCGGTAGCCAGGTCGGCGCATCGGTACCTGGGCCTCGTGCAGGACCTTCGTGACGGTGGAGCTACTGACGCCGAGTTGGGCGGCCACCTGCAGGAGATTTGACCCTTGCTCGTACAGTTCGGCGGCCTTGTCCCGCAGGTCGGTCCGGTCGCCGCCGACGCGCGATCCGAACCGGCCAGGCCGCCGGGTTAGGCGCAGCTCGCGGACGCGCCGGGACACATAGGTGCTCGTCACCGACAGCCGGGCCGCGATCTCGCGCAGCGTCAGAGCGTCATCGACGTAGAGCTGCGTGAGCAATTCATCGGTGGCGGCGCCGCGGTTCCCGCCGCCGTGG
>JBOGYN010000262.1:0-22294 GCA_050696855.1 Solirubrobacteraceae bacterium
CGATGAACAAGAGCTCACGCCTGGCCGCGGCCCTGGCGACCACCCTGGTGGCGACCGCGCTCGTCGCGTCGGCGGCGGGCGCGACCAAGGTTGGCGCCGGTGCACCGCAGAACGACAGCGGCACCACGTACGCCTCGATCACGCACACCAGAGGCCACCTGGAGATTGCGGCCGGCAACAACTACGACAAGGTCCTCGGCGAGGGCGCGGTCACCTATCAGCTCAAGCTGCTCCCCGCCGGGAACGGCACGATCAAGGTGAAAGTGCCCAAGGTCGTGCTGTTCTCGACCACGGGCTCGATCGCCGGGACCGCGAGCGCGACCGTGACCGTCAACGGCAACAAGCAAACGATCACCAACGGCAAGCTCAACCTGACCAAGGGCACCGGCGGTCTCAAGGGCCGGCAGTTCACCGGCACCTTCACCGGCTCCTCGGACCTGTCCAAGAACTTGATCACGTTCAAATACAAGGGCCTACTCACCTCCCACTAACCCGATCCTCACGGCCGGCGGCTCTGCGCGTCCCAGCGCGGAGCCGACCACCGCCGTAACCACCCGTCGGGCGCGGGATAGCTCGATCTGCAGGCTCGCTGCCCAGAGCCTGCGCAATCGTGCCCACCAGGCGCGAACCGTGAAACGGATCTTGCAAACGCCGCCCAGCGCCGCGGCCGGCTTGAACGCGCGCACACGGTCAGTAGGATCTGAGCGGTGGCGAACGTTTCGTACTTGCGCACGCCGGGGGGCGGCCAGATAGGGCAGGCACGGGCGGGCGGCAGATCCCTCTTCCGTGGCCGGGCCCCACGTGGTCGCTACATCCTGGGCGCCGCTGTTCTGGCGATCGTCATCGCCGTGGCGGCCGGGGCTCTGGTGGTCAGTTCCTCTCAGGCCAGCCTGAGCTCAGACGGCACCGCGCTGGCCCGGATCGGGATGCCGGTCGGCGGTGGCACCGTGCAGAGCGTGACCGCGGTCACCGGCCCCCACAGCCGGCGCGTGCCCGTTTCCCGGCGCGGGAACCAGATCTGGCCGAACAAGCTCGTTCCGGCCGGCGAGCGGCTGACGCTCGACGTCGTCGTCAAGCGCCCGAGCTGGATCTCGTGGCTCTCGGGCCACACCGAGACCTTGCATCTCAATCTTCAGGCCCCGTTGGCCAGCCTGACCAACCACTACCTCACCGTCCGGGGTAACGCCCCGCTACAACTGCACTTCAAGGCGCCGGTGGCCGTGTTCGCGACCGGTGCTTCCGGCCATCTCAAGCGCCGGATCCTGAGCAACCCCACGAGTACCGTGACCCTGCCGCGCACCACCTCGGCGGGTACGGCCTTCGTCTCCGCGGCACCGCGCACCTGGGAGAGCTCGCATCAGGCGATGGTGAGCTGGTTCCCGGCCGGCGGCGCGGCGACCGCGGTCGCCAGCCCCGCTCCCGGCAGCACGATCAAGCCCGGGACACCGATCACGCTGACGTTCTCCAAGCCGGTCGCCAAGGCGCTGGGTAGCCACCGCCCGCCCGTCTCGCCCGCCGCCACCGGCGGCTGGCGCCAGGTCAACAGCCACACGATCACCTTTACCCCGACCGGGTACGGCTATGGCCTGGGCGCCAAAGTCGGGCTCGCACTGCCCAGCGGCGTGCGCCTGGTCGGCGGCCACCAGGGCTCAAGCGCCTCCGGCGGCGACTGGAGAGTGCCGGCCGGTTCGCCGCTGCGCGCCCAGCAGATCCTCGCCCTGCTCGGCTATCTGCCGCTCAAGTTCAGGTACACCGGCCCCGGGGTCGGATTGACGACCGCCGATCAGCTCTCGGCCGCCGTCTCCGCGCCGGCCGGGAAATTCTCCTGGCGCTGGAGCAACACCCCCGCCGCGCTCAAGAGCTTCTGGTCACCCGGGGCTTCGGGCGAAGTCACCAGGGGCGCGCTCATGGCGTTCGAGAACGACCACGGTCTACCCGCCGACGGCGTGGCGGGACCGGTGGTCTGGAAATCCTTGATCTCCTCGGTCCTGGCCGGACACCGCTCGAGCTTCGGCTACACGTTCGTGTCGGTGAGCGTCGCCGCTCAGCGGCTGACGCTGTGGCACAACGGTCACGACGTGATCGGCTCCACGGCGGTCAACACCGGCATCCCTTCGGCACCGACCGCGACTGGCACCTATCCGGTCTTCGAGCACGTGCCGTCAACCACGATGAGCGGCACCAACCCCGACGGCAGTCACTACAGCGACCCGGGAATCCCCTTCGTGAGCTACTTCAACGGCGGCGATGCGCTGCACGGTTTCACTCGTGCCTCGTACGGGTCGCCGCAGAGCCTGGGCTGCGTCGAAATGCCGTTCCACGTGGCCGGCCAGATCTATCCCTACACCCCGATCGGGACCCTCGTTCACGTCGAATAGCGTTGGTGATCACGTCGAGCACCCCCGCGGCACGGATCGCTGCACGAGCACCTGCGGGCACCGCGCGACAAACTCGGTCAAAGAGGGGCCCCCGCAGCGACGGCGAAACTCCCTGACGCACATGCACGACACCGCGCAAACCAGTCCGGACCGCGAGATGATTGCCCCGGCCTGGCAGGCAGCCCTCGCCGCCTACCGCGACGACCTGTGCCGCCGTGCGGTGGCGAGCAAGACGCGGACCGCCTACGCGATCGACACCGGCCAGTTCGCCCGTTGGGCCACGGCGGCCGGGCTGTCCCCCGAGGCGATCGACGTCCGCGCCCTGCGTCGGTATGTCGCCTCGCTGTCTGAGCAGGGCCAGGCGCCCGCTACCGTGGCCCGCAAGCTCGCCGCCCTGCGCGGCCTGTTCCGGACCCAGATCGAGGTCGGGGCGCGACACGAGAACCCGGCCGAGCTGTTGCATTCGCCCAAGCGTGCCTCGCGCCTTCCCCGGGTCCTGAAGTCCAGCGAGGTGTCCTCGCTGCTGGAGCGGATTCCCGCCTCGAACCCGCTTGAGCTCCGCGACCGGGCCATGTTCGAGCTCGCCTACGCCTCGGGCCTGCGGGCCGAGGAGCTGGTCTCCCTCGACCTCGAAGCGATCGACTTCGACGGCGAGTCGGTGCGGGTGGAGGGCAAGGGTGAAAAGACCCGCATCGTCCCCGCCGGCGAGCACTCGCTCAAGGCGCTCGAGCGCTACATCGTCACCGGCCGCCCGACTCTCAACACCGGTGAGACCCGGGCGCTGTTCCTGTCCAAATCGGGACGGCGGCTCTCGACCTCCGACGTCCGGCGGCGCCTGCGCACCTGGTCGCGGCTGGCCTCCGGAGAGGTCCCGGCGCTGTCAGGGACCCACCCGCACGCCCTGCGTCACTCGTTCGCGACCCACCTCTTGGAAGGCGGCGCGGATCTGCGGTCGATTCAGGAGCTGCTCGGACACGCAAGCATTTCGACGACTCAGGTCTACACTCGGGTAGAGTCCGCGCGGCTTCGCTCAGCCTATGAACGCTCTCATCCGCGCGCGTAATCGCTGATACGGGGGTAATTCTGGAAACCAATGTAAAGGCGATCGAGTTACAGGATCTTTGGAGGCGCTACAAAGCCTCCGGGGACGAACGTGCTCGTGAGCGCCTCGTCGTGGCCTATTCGCCGTTGGTCAAGTACGTGGCCGGGCGGATGGGCTCAGGGCTGCCCGCACACGTGGAGGAGGCCGACCTGATCTCCTACGGGCTCGGGGGGTTGATCTCCGCGATCGAGCGTTTCGATCTGACGAGAGAGATCAAGTTCGAGACCTACGCCATCACCCGCATCCGCGGCGCGATCATCGACGAGCTGCGAACCTTGGACTGGGTCCCGCGCTCGGTCCGCGCGCGGGCCCGGACGTTCGAGCGCACCAACATGAAACTCGAGGCGAGGCTGCAGCGGGCGCCGACCGACGAGGAGATGGCGGTCGAGCTCGAGATCACCGTCGACGACTTCCAGGAGGCGCTGGTCCAGATCTCCAACTCGACCATCGTCGCCCTGGACGAGCTCTGGAACGTGTCGGACTCAAGTGGCGACTCGGTGTCGCTGCTGGACACGCTGCCCGACCGCGGGGCGCCCGATCCCCAGGTGCTGGTGGACGAGTCTGAGCTACGTGATCGGATCGCCGATGCGATCGCCGCGCTGCCCGAACGCGAGAAGCTGGTCGTAGCGCTGTACTACTACGAGAACTTGACCTTGAGAGAAATCGGCGAGGTCCTCGGAGTGACCGAGTCCCGGGTCTCGCAACTGCACACCAAAGCGGTGCTGCGGCTGCGCTCCAAGCTGGCTGGGGAACTGGACTAGCAACACCTATAAGGTTCTCCTTTCGGTAGGCGAGAGGAAGGAGACCAGCCATGCACAAGGCTGCGGATCGAATCCGCAACGTGGCCCTCGTCGGCCACCGCGGCAGCGGCAAGACCTCGTTGCACGAAGCGCTGTTGTTCGGGGCCGGAGTGACCAACCGGCTCGGGTCAGTGATCGAGGGCACGACGGTGTCGGACACCGATCCGGACGAGAAGGCCCGGCAGATGTCGATTTCGATATCGCTGGCGTCGTTTGAGTGGCAGCAGCGCAGGGTCAATCTGCTCGACACCCCCGGTGACCCGAGCTTCATCGCGGACGCTCTTGGCGCTCTACGCGTCTGCGAGTCGGCGGTGTTCGTGATCAACGCGGTGATGGGGGTGGAGGTCCACACGACGCGCCTGTGGCAACGAGCGGCTGAGTTAGACATTTCCCGATTGGTCTTCGTAAACATGCTCGACCGCGAGCGGGCCGACTTTTTCCGAACGCTCGAGTCACTGAAGTCCACCTTCGGGCAGCACGTCGTGGCGACCGAGATCCCGATCGGCTCCGAGCACCAGGTCTCGGGCGTGATCGACCTCGTCGACATGAGGGCGTACCGCTACGGCGATACCAGCCGCGAGAACTGCGAGGAGATCCCGATCCCCGACGAGCTTCAGGCCCAGGCTGAGGAGTACCGCGAGAAGCTCATGGACGAAGTCTCAGAGACCTCCGACTTGCTGATGGAGCGCTACCTCGAGGGCGAGGAGATCTCCCACCAGGAGATCGTCGCTGCGCTCAAGGATGGGACCAACCACGGTGCCCTGTTCCCGGTGACCTGCGGCGTGGCGACCCGCAACCTGGCCACCAACCGGCTACTCGATGCGATCGTCGAGGACCTTCCGTCGCCGGTCAAGCACGGCGGACTCGAGGTGGGTGAGATAACGCTCGAGGCGGTGGAGGACCGCGAGCTGTTCGCCTACGTGTTCAAGACCCGCGCCGACACCTTCGCCGGGCGCATCAACCTCTTCCGCGTCTACCAGGGGGTCATGAAGCCCGACTCCCACGTGCTCAACACGCGGACCCACAACAAGGAGCGGATCGGGCAGCTGGTCACCTTCGAGGGCGGGAACAATGCCCACGCCGAGGAATTCGGGCCCGGCGACATCGGCGCCGTGGCCAAGCTCAAAGAGACCAGGGCGGGCGACTGGCTGGCCGCCCGCGACGAGCCGATCGAGATGCCGAGCATCAAGCTCCCCGCGCCGGTGATGGCGTTCGCGATTGGGCCCGCGGCCGGGTCAGCCGGCGACGAGGACAAGGTGTTCAGCTCTTTGCGCCGCCTCCAGGAGGAGGACCCGACGATCGACCTGCATCGCGATCCGCAGACCGGAGAGCAGATCCTCAGCGGCCTCTCGCAGGTACACGTCGAGGTGATCGTCGAGCGGCTCAAGGAGCGCTTCGGGGTCGAGGTGACGCTCAAGCCACCGCGGGTGCCCTATCAGGAGACGATTCGCGGGCAGGCCAAGGCCCACGGCCGCCACAAGAAGCAGACCGGCGGCCGCGGCCAGTTCGGTGACTGTCACATCTCGGTCGAGCCGCTCAACGATCCCAGCCACCCCGGCGGCTTTGAGTTCCTCAACGAGATCAAGGGCGGGGTGATCCCGACCGGTTTCATCCCCGCGGTGCAGAAGGGCGTGCAGGAAGCGATGCAGGAGGGCGTGGTCGCCGGCTATCCGGTCAAGGACGTCCGCGTCCACCTGTTCGACGGCTCCTACCACACCGTTGACTCGTCCGAGATGGCCTTCAAGGTCGCCGGCGCGCACGCCATGCGCCAGGCGCTCGAGGAAGCCTCGCCCGTCCTGCTGGAGCCGATCATGACCGTCACCGTCAACGTCCCCGAGGCCACGGTCGGGGATGTGATCGGAGACCTCAACTCCCGGCGTGGCCGGCCGTTGGGGATGGAGCCGGCGGGGTCGGGGATGACCGACATCAAGGTCGAGGTGCCGATGGCCGAGATGCTCTCCTACGCCCCGGATCTCAGAGCGATTACGGGCGGGCAGGGAGAATTCACGATGGAGTTCCTGCGCTACGAGGAAGTGCCCGGTCACCTGGCCTCCAAAGTGGTCGACGAGGCACGCGCCGAGCGCGAGGCGGTCAAGGCGTAGTACGCTGCGAAGCCGTGAATACCAGGGCAATCAGCACGTCGATCGCGCAATCGTCCTGTGACGTGTGCGGGCGCACGCTGCTTCGCGGTGAGCGCTCCCACGTGTATCTCCACGGCGGTGATCGCCATTCGGTGTGCGAGCTGTGCACGACGCGGGCGCTCCACGGCGGTTGGGTCAGAGAGGGAACGCTGCCGGATTACGGCGAGTCCAGCGCTCGCGTCGACCGGCGCCGTTCGCTACTTGGGCGCCTGCGCACGCGCCGCGACGCGCCTGACCGGCCCGACCCCGACGAGCGACCGCGTTTCGATGACGACCCGCCGGCCTTTGACGAACTGGCACCCGCGGCCGTCGCCCCACCGGTCCGCGCCGAGTCCATGCCCCGCCCGCCCCGCAATCCGCCCGCCCGCGAGTCGCAGAGCACGCGTGAGCCGCGCCATGTGCGGGCCGTGCCGACCAGCGTTGAGCACAAGATCTCCTCGGCTGTCGAGCTGTTCAACGCCTCCGAGCATCCCAAGACGGTGGCCGGAATCGCCCGCTCGCTCGGGATTCCCGAAGCGTCGGTGCTGCCCACCGAGCAGCCCAGCGCCGTGCACCTGATCGTGGCCTGGGAGCTGTGCTGGTACCGCTACGAGGTGGACCTCTCCGACGAGGTGCCGTCCGTACGCGTATCGGGACAGGGCTACGAGCTCGACGAGCTCGCCCCGGGGGAGCGGTGCGGCAACGCCGCCGCCGGCGAGCGCGGGATGCTCACCCTCTAGTCAACCGTCACCCTTTGGGCGTCTTGGACCCGCTGGTTGCGCGGTGGGCATCACTAGACGGACGTACGATGGTCGCTCGTCGCCGCGTTTGACTAGCATCCGCCCTGTGATCTACTGCGTCATACCAGAGACGATGGCCCTCGACCTGCTGGGCAAGCTCACCGACTACTACGCCGAGGACTCCAACGTCACGGTGATCGTCGACCGGCGCCGGGCCTCGCGCCGCGACGGGAGCACCTCCGGCGGGGGTAAGCGCGAAGTGCGCGATCGTCGTCGCCCGCGCATTCCCGGCGAGCTCCCAGAGCTCGCCACCGATTGACGGCCATCTGCGACGCGCTGGCGATGCGGCTGACCGTCCATGTCGACGGCGGCGCGCGCGGCAACCCGGGTCCAGCGGCGATAGGCGTGGTCGTCTCCGCCTCGGACGGTGGCGTGCTCGACGAGGTCGGTGAGCGGATCGGGGTGGCCACCAATAACGTCGCCGAGTACAAGGCGCTGCTGCGCGGGCTCGAGCGCGCCGAGGCGCTCGGCGCGCGGGAGGTCGAACTGGTCAACGACTCCGAGCTGATCGCCAAGCAGCTGACCGGCGCCTACAAGGTCAAGCACCCGGCGATGAAGCCGCTCTACGAGCAGGCGATGGCGGCCCTGAGCGGCTTTCACGCCTGGCGGATCCGCACCGTTCCCCGGGCCCAGAATGCCGAGGCTGACCGGCTGGTCAACGAGGCCCTCGACGGCTTGCGCTGACGGCCGGCACTGAACGGTCGATAACCTTCCGGGGGTGAGTGATTCTGAGAGCGAGTTCGGGCCCCTGAACGAGCTGAGCACACAGCTGCACCGGACGGCGGACCTGCTGCGGGCCGGAGACCTCGAGCCCGAGGCCACCCTGGCCCTGATCGAGGAGTGCGCGCGGTTGGCTTCAGAGGCCAGCTCGCAGGTCGATCAGCGCGGCCGAGCGGCCCTCGAGCCGCTGCCCGACCTCCCGGGCCAGCTGCCGCTGCCTGCTGCGTAGGCCCCCGTGGCCGCGCCGAGTTCGACGATCAGCCCGGCCTACCCCGAGCACCTGCGCTCTGAGGTCGAGCGCTACCTGGAGACGCTGCGCTTCTCGGCGGAGTTCGCCACCTCCGGCTTGGAGGAGGCGATGCGCTACTCGCTGCTGGCCGGCGGCAAGCGGATCCGGCCGGTCCTGGCGCTCGCCACGGCCGGCTCGCTCGGGCTGCCCCGCGCCTCGATGCTCCCGCTCGGGGCCGCGATCGAGCTGATCCACACCTACTCGCTGATCCACGACGACCTGCCGGCGATGGATGACGACGACCTGCGGCGTGGGCGTCTCACCTGCCACAAGGCGTTCGGCGAGGACGTTGCGATCCTGGCCGGCGACGGCCTCTTCGCCGAGGCCTTCCGCCTGCTGTTGACCGAGCAGGGCGCCGAACCCCGCGACCTGCTGGCGGCGGCGGGCGAGCTGGCCGCGGCCACCGGCGTCACGGGCATGGTCGGCGGTCAGTTCATGGATGTCGCGGAGACGATCGCCGCCGGCCCCGAGGGGCTACGTCACCTGCACGAGCTGAAGACCGGGCGCCTGATCGGGGCGAGCATCGAATGCGTACTCCTGATAGCTGGTGATCGGCGACCTGCGACAATCGACGAGTACCGCGCATTTGCGAACGAGCTGGGCGTCCTCTTCCAGATCGTCGACGACATCCTCGACGTGATCGGATCCGAAGCGACGCTCGGCAAGCAGCAAGGGAGCGACGAACGGCTGGGTAAGCGCACCTACGTGACCGAATTCGGACTCGATGGGGCTCGTAAGCTGGCTGATGAGTCGCACGAGCGGGCGCGCGCCCACTTGTCTGCCGCGGCGCCGCTCGATCCGGCTGAGCTCGAGCAGATCACGGACTTCATAGCCAATCGGAGCTACTGATGACACCCCTGTTGCCCACCATCGAACGCCCCCGCGACCTGCACGGTCTCACCGACGACCAGCTGCAGCAGGTCGCCCAGGAGGTGCGCGAGCACATCATCGACACGGTGGGCGAGATCGGGGGCCACTTCGGGGCCAACCTCGGCTCGTGCGAAATTGCCGTCGCCCTGCACTCGCTGCTGGACTCCCCACGCGACAAGGTGCTGTGGGACGTCGGGCATCAGGCCTATCCGCACAAGATCCTCACCGGCCGGCGTGATCAGCTCTCGACCATCCGCCAGTACGGGGGCCTGGCCCCATTCTGTGCGCGCGACGAATCAGAGCACGACATCATGGGCGCCGGACACGCCTCGACCTCGATCGGCTACGCGGTCGGGATCAAGGAGGCCATGCGCCGTGGACACGGACCGGACGGCCACGTGGTCGCGGTCGCCGGCGACGGCGCGCTGACCGGAGGAGTCGCCTTCGAGGCGGTGCACCAGGCGGGCGGCGAGGGGACGCCGATCGTGGTGGTACTCAACGACAACGGCATGTCGATCGCCCCCAACGTCGGGGCCCTGTCGCGCTACTTCAACCGCGTGCGGATGAACCCCAAGCTCTGGCACGCCCGCGAGGGCGTCGAGGGCGGGTTGACCAAGCTGCCGGCCGGGATTGGCCCCGCCTTTGAGCGCTTCGGTCCCCACTTCAAGGAATCGCTCAAGGCCTTCTGGGCGCCCGGGCTGTGGTGGGAGGAGCTCGACTTCGCCTACATGGGCGTGATCGACGGCCACGACGTGCGCGCCCTGCGCCGGGCGTTGCGTGAGGCGCTGGCCGCCGAGCGGCCCGTCGTCGTGCACTGCGCGACCATCAAGGGCAAGGGCTTCGCGCCCGCCGAGGAGGGTGGCCTGGAGGGCATGGAGAAGTGGCACGCCGCCAAGCCCAAGTCGATCGCCAATGGCGCCCCGGCCCCGGCTCCGGCCGCGCTGGCCCCGCTGCGCAACGGCCAGCCGCCGCGCAAGCCGGCCCCGCCCGCCTACACCAAGGTGTTCGGCGAGGCCCTGGTGGCCGAGGCCCGCCGCGACGATCGCGTGATCGGGATCACGGCGGCGATGAACTCCGGGACGGGGCTGAACATCCTCCAGGGCGAGCTGCCCGACCGCTATTACGACGTCGGCATTGCCGAGCAACAGGCGATCCTGTTCGCCTCGGGCCTGGCCCTCCAAGGGTGCAAGCCGGTGGCGGCGATCTACTCCACTTTCCTCCAGCGCGCCTATGACCAGATCGTGCACGACGTCTGCCTCCAGAAGCTCAACGTCGTGTTCGCGATGGACCGGGCGGGGCTGGTTGGCGACGACGGGCCCACCCACCACGGCGTGTTCGACATCGCCTACCTGCGCTGCCTGCCCAACATCGTGCTCATGGCCCCGCGCGACGAGGCGATGCTCGTGCACATGCTCCACACCGCCTTGGTCTACGACGACGGCCCGGTGGCGCTGCGCTACCCGCGCGGCGAAGGCGTCGGCGTGCCGCTGCCCCGTCGCCCCGAGGCGATCGAGATCGGTACCGGCGAGATCCTCCGGGAACCCGGTCGGGCCCACCCCGCGGCGGGCGCGCCGCGCGTCGCTCTGCTGGGGTACGGAAGTGGGGTCGCCAAGGCGCTGGAGGCGGCTGACATCCTCGCTTCGCACGGGATCGCCGTGACCGTCGCCGATGCGCGCTTCGCCAAACCGATCGACGCCGGGCTCGCGGCCCAGCTGGCCGCCGAGCACGAGCTGCTGGTCACCGTCGAAGAGGGCGTTCTGGCCGGCGGCTTTGGCTCCGCGGTCTGGGAGACCCTGTCTGACTCGGGCGTCGGGACGGGCGGGGTGGGCGGGCTCCGGATCCTCCGGGTCGGGCTCCCCGATGACTACGTGACCCACGGCGCGCCCAAGCTCCTGCACGAGGAGGTTGGCTTCACCGGCGCCCGGATCGCCGAGCGCATCGAGGCGGTTATCGCCGCCCCGAGCGGGATCGCCAGCCGCGAATAGCCGCGCGCTCTCGTTTGCACCGTGCGCTCCGCCGACGAGTGGCGGTCGCCCGGTAAACAGCAGCTAGGGAAGGGAGGGAGCCCCGTGGTGGGCGCTGCTCGTGTCTGAGGAGCCTGCATTTTGTGAAAACCTTGCCGGCGGGCGGCAAGTTTGGCGCAAAACGAGGGTCCAGCCTGCGCCAGTGGAAAAACTCGAGCGGCGAGTTGAGGTTTTTCCACTTTTGCAGGGGACCGGGCGGGCGGGCCGCCGGCCGTCCCGACCCCCGGGCACGACGTAGCGCGTGGTCAGCCCGAGCGTGGTCGGCGCGAGCACGACCGCGGCCAGCAGGGATCACGGGCGCCAGCTGACCGGAGGCACCCAGGGCCAGGGCGGCTAGGGCCAGGGGGGCGAGGGCCATGACGAGCGCGAAGGCGTGGTCAAAGCCACTGTGGGAGCGGCTCGAGACCAGGCGCTGAGCGGTCAGGCCGAGCGACGTGCCAGTACCGTTCCGGACTGCGATGCACCGTGTCCGCCTTGATTCGCTTCTCTCTGACCGCGGGGTCTTCCCGTCGCGCTCGCGCGCGGCCGCCTCGGTGCTGGCCGGTGAGGTGATGCTGCTGCCCGAGCGCCGGCGGGCCGAGAAGCCGGGGCAGATGGTGGCCGAGGACGTCGAGCTCGAGCTCCGTCAGGCGCCGGCGTTCGTATCGCGGGGTGGGGTCAAGCTCGCCAACGCGCTGGACGCGTTCGGTATCGATGTGACCGGGCGACACGGCCTGGACGTCGGCGCCTCGACGGGCGGCTTCACCGATTGCCTGCTCTCGCGCGGCGCCGACCACGTGATCGCGCTCGACGTCGCCTACGGCCAGCTGGATTGGGGGCTGCGGTCGGATTCCCGCGTCACGGTGATCGAGCGCCGCAACGCCCGGGCGCTGGAGGCCGGGGAGCTGCCCTACCGGCCCGACCTGATCGTGATCGACGTCTCGTTCATCTCGATGGTCAAGGTCCTCGGCTCGGTGCTGGGGGGCGCGGCTGAGCGCTATGACTGTCTGGCGCTGGTCAAGCCCCAGTTCGAGGTCGGCCGGTCCAAGGTCGGGAAGGGGGGGGTGGTCCGCGATCCGGAACTGCGCCGTCAGGCCCTGATCGAAGCCGGCGAGGCGGCGATCGGGCTCGGCGCATCGGTGCTCGGTTACGCCAGCTCGGGCCTGCCCGGCCCCAAGGGCAACCTCGAGAGCTTCGTCTGGCTCGCCGAGGGGGCGCGCGGCAGTGTCCCCGACCTGGTTGCCGCGGCTCGGGGGGTGGAGCCGTGAGCAGAGCTGCAGTCCGTACCGCCGCTGTCTTCACCCACCGGCGTCCCGAGTTGACCCGGGGCGCGCTCCAGGGTCTGATCGGGCTGGCGCGCGAGCGCGGCGTCGAGCTGCGTCTCGACGCCGAGGAGACCACCAAGCACGGGCTCGAGCCCGGCCCCTCGCTGATCCTCAACGCCGGCCCGGATCCGACCGTCGACCTGTGCTTCGCGCTCGGCGGCGACGGGACGATCCTCAACGCCCTGCGCTGCTACGCCCGCACCGGGGTTCCGGTGTTCGGGATCAACTTCGGCGAGATGGGCTTCCTGGCCACCGTCGACCGCGAGGACGCCCGCGAGGGGTGCGGGCGCGCTCTGAGCGGCGACTTCGAGGTCCTGGCGTTGCCGGCCATCGAGCTCTCCTGGGCAGGCGGATCGTGGCTGGCCATCAACGACGTCTCGATCCACCGCCAGCCCGGCAAGCGCGTGGCTGACCTCGAGTACGCGGTCAGCGGCGACGAGGTGGGCCGGGTGCGCTGCGACGGGCTCGTGGTGGCCACGCCGGCGGGGTCGACCGGCTACAACCTCGCCAACGGCGGCCCCGTGATGGCCTGGGGGGTGCACGGCTTCGTGGTCTCGTTCATCGCCCCGCACTCGCTGACCGCGCGGACCCTGGTGGTCGCGCCCGACGATCACCTGACGGTCCACAACCGGTCGCGAGAGGAGGCGGTCGACGTCAGCGCCGACGGGCGGCCGATATGCGTGCTCGGACACGGTGAGTCCCTCGAGGCGCACTTCGTCAACGGGCTCGGGGCGCTGGCCCAGATTCCGGGGACCAGCTTCTACCAGCGTCTGCGCCAGAAGTTCGGTCGCCTCGCCACGCCGCTCTGAGCGCGCTTGGCGCGCCGGGTCCGTCGGCACCGGCTGGTAGACCGTCATCCATGCTGCACGAGCTGCGGGTGGAGAACCTGCTGTTGATGGAGCGGGCCGAGTTGCGGCTCGCCCCGGGTCTGAACATGCTGACTGGCGAGACCGGGGCGGGCAAGACGCTGCTCGCCCACGCCCTGGACCTGCTGCTCGGCGGCCGCGCCCGGCACGGGATCGTCCGTCCGGGTGCGCCGGAGGCCTACGTCGAGGGGGTGTTCGCGCTGCCCCCGAGCCTGGCCGGCTCCGAGCGCGTCCCGGCCGGTGCCGAGGAGGTGGTCCTGGCCCGCCGGGTGTGGCCCGACGGCCGCACCCGCGCCTACGTGTGCGGACGCGCCGCCACCCTCGCCGACCTCCAGGAGCTCGGGGGCCAGCTGCTCTCCTTCTACGGCCAGCACGAGCACCGCAAGCTGATGCTCCAGACCGCCCAGCTCGACGTCCTGGACGCCTACTGCGGTGAGCCTCAGCGCAAGCTGCGCGAGAAGCTGCGGGCCACCTATGAGTCCGTGCGCGAGCTCGAGTCGCGGACCGCCGAGCTGCGCGAGCTGAGTGGGGCGCGCGAGCGTGAGCTCGACCTGGTGTCGTTTGAGCTCGAGGAGATCGAGGCCGCCGCGCCGAGCGTCGAGGAGGAGGCGGCGCTGACCGCGGAGCGCGACCGTCTGCGACACCTCGAAGCGTTGCAAGGGGCCGCCGCCGGCGGCGCGGAGGCGCTCGCGCCCGAGAGCGGAACCGGCGTGACCGAGCTGCTCGCTGTCGCCGGCCTGCAACTCGAGCGGGCGGGGGAGATCGATCCTCGGCTGGGCGCCCTGGCGCAGCGCCTGAGCGCGCTGCGCTACGAGGCCGATGACCTCGGTGGGGAGCTGCGCGGCTACCTGGACGAGCTGGCCGAGCAAGGCGCCTCTGCGCAGCGCGTCGAGGTGGTGGAGGAGCGCCTGGCGGCGCTGGCCCGGCTGCAACGCAAGCACGGGGGGGACGTCGCCGCCGTCCTCGCCCATGCTGAGCACTGCCGGGCGCGGCGCGATGACCTCGAGCACGCCGACGAGGCGCTCGAGCGGACCGAACAGGAGCTGGCCGGTGCGCGCTCGGAGCTGGATCGACTGGCCGCGCGGGTCGGCGCCCAGCGCCGTAAGGTCGCCCCGCCGCTGGCCGCGGCGGTGCGCGAGCGCCTGGCCGAGCTGGCCATGGCCGACGCCCGGTTTGAGATCGAGCTCTCGCCGCGGCCGGATGGCTGCGGGCCGCGCGGGGCGGAGGCGATCGAGATGCGGATCGCGGCCAATCCAGGGAGCCCGCCGGCGCCGCTGCGTGAAGTCGCCTCGGGTGGCGAGCTCTCGCGGGTCATGCTGGCGCTGATGAGCGTCGCCCATGGTGAGCCGGCCGCTGACGCCGCCGAGAGCGCCCTGTTGGTCTTTGACGAGGTCGACGCCGGGATCGGCGGTCATACCGCCCGGGCCGTCGGGGAGCACCTCCGGGGGTTGGCGCAGGGACGCCAGATCCTCTGCATCACCCACCTGCCGCAGGTGGCTGCGCTGGCCCAGCGCCACTTCACGATCGTCAAGGACACCGGCGTTGAGCCCGCCCGGACCACCGTGACCACGCTGGACGGAGATCAGGTGGTGGGCGAGCTGGTCCGGATGCTCGGGGCCCGCACCGAGGACAGCGCCGCCAGTGACCACGCGCGCGAGCTCCTGCGGGCGGCCTGAGCCGGCCGGCCCGCGCGCAAGCCGCACGTTGCGGGCTGCACCGGGCTGAGCGTGGGGCTTCCGTCGGGACCCCCGTTAGACTCGCTTATGGCGATGGCACAAGGCGAAACGCGGTTCATATTCATTACCGGCGGCGTGGTTTCGTCGCTTGGCAAGGGCATCGCGGCCGCCTCGATCGGACGTCTTCTCGTCTCCCGGGGCCTCTCGGTCCAGCTTCAGAAGTTCGATCCCTACATCAATGTCGATCCCGGGACCATGTCCCCGTATCAGCACGGCGAGGTGTTCGTCACCGAGGACGGCGCCGAGACCGACCTCGATCTCGGTCATTACGAGCGGTTCACCGACGCCAACACCAGCCGCGCCTCGAACGTGACCGCCGGTGGCATCTACAACACCGTGATCCGGCGCGAGCGTCGCGGCGACTACTTGGGGGCGACCGTCCAGGTCGTACCCCACATCACTGACGAGATCAAGCAGCGCATCAAGCTGATGGCCGACTCCAGTGACGTCGATTTCGTCGTCACCGAGATCGGCGGCACGGTCGGCGACATCGAGTCGCTGCCCTTCCTCGAGGCGATCCGCCAGTTCCCGGTCGACGTCGGTCGCCGGCGCTGCATGTTCATCCATCTGACGCTGGTTCCCTACATCGGGCACGCCGGCGAGCTCAAGACCAAGCCGACCCAGCACTCGGTCAACGAGCTGCGCCGCATTGGTATCGCGCCCGACATGGTCGTGTGCCGCTCCGAGGGCGAGCTTTCCACCGACATCCGGCGCAAGATCGCGCTGTTCGCGAGCCTGCCGATCGAGGCGGTCGTCTCCGCCTACGACGTCGATGACATCTACCGCGTGCCCCTGGTCTTCAACGACCAGGGCGTGGATCAGTTCATCCTCTCCGAGCACTTCGGACTCGAGGCGAGCACGCCTGACCTCAGCGACTGGGAGCAGATCACCAGGCGGGCCCGCGAGGTGCGCCATCACGTGCGGATCGCGCTGGTCGGCAAGTACGTGCAGCTCGAGGACGCCTACCTTTCCGTGGTCGAAGCGCTGCGCCACTCCGGTGTGCACCACGGATGCAAGGTGGAAGTCGACTGGGTCGATTCCGAATCGGTCGGCCGGGCCGACGTGACCGAGCGCCTGCAGACCGCCGACGGGATCCTGATTCCCGGAGGTTTCGGGGGCCGCGGCTGGGAGGGCAAGATCTCGGCCGCCCAGATCGCTCGCGAGCACCGCATCCCCTATCTCGGGGTCTGCCTGGGCATGCACGTAGCCGTGAGCGAGTTCGCCCGCCACGTGGCTGACATGGAGGGCGCCAACTCCACCGAGATGGACATGGAGACGCCCTTCCCGGTGATCGATCTGCTCCCCGAGCAGAAGGAGATCGCCGACATGGGCGGGACGATGCGCCTCGGCGCCGACCCGGTCAAGCTCCACGACGCCACCCGGATTCGCCGCCTCTACGGCGAGGCCGTGGTCTACGAGCGCCACCGCCACCGCTACGAGGTCAACAACCACTTGCGCAAGCGCCTGGAAACGGCGGGCCTGGTGTGCTCCGGGACCTCGCCCGACGAGCGCCTGGTCGAGGCAATCGAGCTCCCGGCCTCCGTGCACCCGTTCTATGTGGCTTCGCAGTATCACCCCGAGTTCAAGTCGCGCCCCGAGCGCCCCGCGCCCCTGTTCCGCGAGTTCGTCGGCGCCGCGCTGGAGCACGCCTCGCCTGACTCCGGCGACGACGGTGGGGCCCCGGCGAGCTCCGCGGACGAGCACGACGTCAGCGTTTCGCACCGCACAAACTAGTGTCGGGGCACTAGTGGTCCTAACATCCACCGAAGCCGCTTCGGAGAACCCCACTCCTAGCAACTCGTGAGGCGTACGAGTGAGACCGAGCGGGCCCGGCTGCACGAGACGTTCGCGGCCCTGTGCCGGATCCCGAGCCCGTCGGGCCACGAGCGCGCCTGCGCCGACTGGATCACCGACGAGCTCCGGGGCCTCGGGCTCGACGTTCACGAGGATGCCAGCGGTCCGGCGGTCGGCTCGGAAGCCGGCAACCTGCTCGCTCGAGTGCCGGGCCGGGGCGCCGCCAGCATCCTCGTCTGTGCCCATATCGACACCGTGCCCCCGGTGGCCCCGATCGAGCCGGCGCTCTCAAACGGCTACTGGGAGAACGCCAATGCAGGGATCCTCGGCGCCGACAATAAGTCCGCCGTGGCCGTCGCGCTCGAGCTAGCCCGGCGTTTGACCAGCGCTCCCGAACCGCCTCCGATCGGGCTCGAGCTCCTGTTCACGGTCTGCGAGGAGGTCTCGCTGCGGGGCTCACGCGAATTCGATGTCTCGACCCTGCACAGCGCCTTCGGGTACGTGTTCGATCACGCCACCCCGATCGGCGAGGTCGTGGTCGGCTCCCCGACCCACTACCGGATCGTGGCCGAGTTCCGGGGCCGGGCCGCCCACGCCGGTGTCCGCCCCGAAGCGGGACGCAGCGCCGTGGTCGCCGCCGCCCGCGCGATCGCCGCCCTGCCGCTCGGGCGCCTGGATCACGAGACGACGGCCAACGTCGGGCTGATCGAGGGCGGAACGGCGATCAACGTCGTCCCCGAGCGCTGCCGGGTCGAGGCCGAGGTGCGCAGCCTCGACGAGGTCCGCGCGGCGGCCGTCGCCACCGAGACGATCGATCACCTCGAGGACGCCGCCGACGCTGACGAGTGCGACCTCGACCTCACCGTCGAGCGGATGTTCAGGGGCTACCGGACCAAGGCCCATGCGCCGCAACTGCTCGTCGCCGAGCGCGCTCTGCGCGCCTGTGGCTACGAGCCGCGGCCGATTGACTCCGGTGGCGCCTCGGACGCCAACTCCTTCGAAGCCGCGGGCTTTTCGGTCCTGAATCTCGCCGACGGAACCGAGCGCAACCACGAGCCGGGAGAGCGGATCAGCGCCGCCGCGCTCGAGGATCTGTTCGAGATCGCGATCACCCTGATCGACGAGGCCGCGGCGGAGCTGACGCTCGCCACCGGAGCCGGATGACTCAGCCTCAGCCCGGAGCCGGATTTGAACTGATCGGTGCCGACCGCGACTGGGAGGGGTCGATCGTCGCCGCCGGACGCGAGCGGTTCCGGCACGCCGATGGGGAGGAGGTGACGCGCGAGAAGATCTGGCATCCCGGGGCGGTTGGGATCCTCGCCATCGACTCCGAGCACGTCTGGTTGACGCGCCAGCCCCGGGAGGTGGCCGGGCTGACGGCCTCGCTGGAGATCCCAGCCGGCAAGCGCGACGTGGAGGGCGAACCGCCACTGGTCACCGCCCAGCGTGAACTGGCCGAGGAGATCGGACAGCAGGCGGCCCGTTGGGAGGAGATCAAGGTCTTCCTCACCAGTCCCGGCTTCAGCGACGAGCGCGTCTGGCTCTACCTCGCCCGTGACCTCTCGGCCGATCCGAGCGCCGAGCCCGACGTGGGGGAGCGGATCGAGATCGTGCCTTGGCCGTTGGATCAGCTCGACGCCGCCTTTGCTGAGTGCGAGGACTCGAAATCCCTCATCGCCCTGCTCTGGCTTGCCGCCCACTCGGCATCCAGCCTCGCTTAACTGACGGCGCGGTAGGAATGCTCGGCGCGACGGTATGCCGCCTGATGCTCGTATGACGTCCTGGGGATGCGGGTTGCTGTTGCTGGTGCGCCAGTCCGGCCGTCCCGGATCATCGGGGCGTGACCTGCCGATTGCGGGCGGGGCACGGTTCTGTGGGGGTTTGCGCCCGCAAAGACGAGGAACACCACGGCCACACCGATCGTTACGAGCGTGCTGATCGCAAGGACTCCGATCTCAACGATGCCGCGAGGTTTGCTCTCAGGCCTTGGCACGGTGGTCGGTGTGGACATGATGTGATCCCCGGTTGCGGGCCGGTTGGGTTGGTCAGCCGATCAGGGCTGTGGGACGGTGGGTGCGGCGCGCACGGCGTTGGGACACGGCGAGGCCTCCGCCGAGGCCGACCATCGCGAGCGCCAGGCCGCCGGCGGCACCGATGCCCGCGTCGCCCCAGTCAAAGCCGCTGTTGCCGGCGACGACGCGGACGACGGTGGGGGCGGCGGTACCGGAGCCGTATCCGCCGCCGGACACGACCTCTGAGCGTGGCCCGGAGGTCATCGGCGTGCTCGCTGCCGTTGTGGCGGTGGCCACTGGGACGTACGAACCGTTGGGGTTGAGATCGAACGGCATGGCCGAGGCCGGCGCGGCGCTGGCGCCGAGTGCGAGCGCAAGCGCGACGATGCCGCTGGTGGTGGTGCGGTGGGTGCTGGTCATAAGGCAACGCCTCCTTGGGTTCTCGATCGCGGAGTGCGATCCGATCGGGGAGGAGCATGAGTTCGGCGGGTGCAGATGCGGTCGATGGCGGTCAACGGTTGGTAAACGCCCGGGGGAGCTCACGCTTCGGGGGGTACGCGCGCCGGTGGTAGCGTTGACGGCGGGGCGCAAGCGGTGATCGAATTCCGAGTCCTGGGGTCGCTTGAGGTGGTCGAAGGGGATCGCCCGCTCGCGCTGGGCAGCCCCAAGCAACGGGCGCTCTTGGCGCTGCTGCTCATCCATCGTGGCGAGCCGGTCTCCTCGGATCGTCTGATCAACGAGCTTTGGGGGGAGCAGGCGCCCGCGACCGCGGTCAAGATCGTTCAGGGATACGTTTCTAACCTGCGTAAGGTGCTCGGTGACGGGCTGCTGGTGACCCGCGGGCACGCCTACCTGATGCAGGCTGAGCCTGAGCAGGTCGACGCGGACCGCTTCGAGTCGCTCGTGGCAGAGGGCCGCCGCGCGCTTCAGGACGGTGATGCGCGGACGGCCGCCGAGCGACTTCGGGAGGCGTTGGCGCTGTGGCGCGGTCCCCCCCTGGCCGACTTCGCGTACGAGTCATTTGCACAGTCGGAGATCGCGCAGTTAGAGGAATCACGGCTGGCGGCACTCGCGGATCGGGTCGACGCGGAGCTCGCGCTCGGCGAGCACGCGCAGCTGGTCGGAGAGCTCGAGGGACTCGTGCACGAACATCCCTTGCGCGAGCGCTTGATCGCGCAGCTGATGTTGGCTATGTACCGATCGGGTCGCCAGGCCGATGCGCTCGAGAGTTATCGCAAGGCGCGCCGGGCGTTGATCGACGAGCTTGGGCTCGAACCTGGTCGCGACCTTCAGCAGCTCGAACGAGCGATCCTCGCTCAAGATCCCGTGCTGGAGGCGCCGGTCCGGCACGCAGCTCGATCCTCGCCCAAGATCGCTCATCCCGGGCGGCCCGGTGGGCTTTTGGTCGCCGCCGGGGGAGCGATCCTGGTCGCGGCGATAGTCGCCGTCGCGCTCGGCTTGGCCGGGGCAGGAGGGAGCGCCGTCCACGCGGCACCCAACTCGCTCGCGGTGATCGACGTCCACACCAACCGCCTCGTCGCTTCGGTTCCGGTCGGCGCCCGACCCGGCGGGGTCGCGGCCGGCTTCGGGTCGATATGGGTCGCCAACCTCGACGACCAGACCGTCTCTCGGATCGACCGCAAGACCCTACGCACCGTGCGGACGGTCCAGGTCAGACGAACTCCGACCGGGGTCGCGACCAGTGCGCATGGGGTCTGGGTGGTCGAGTCCAGTGAGAATCCTGACCTGAACCCGGCGGGCACGAGCAGTGTTGCCGTTGAGCGAGTGGACCCCGAGTTCAACTCGGTTGCCGCCTCGGTGTCGGTGGGAAACGTGGTCCCGAGCGGGCCCGGGGCGGTCGCGGCGCAGGGCAACTCGGTCTGGGTCGCGCCGTCCACGGGTCTGGTCACGCGGCTCAACGCGATGACCGGCACAGTTGCCCAGCGGCTGGACCCAAACGCCAGCCCGTCCGGGATCGCCATCGGCAACGGGGCCATGTGGCTCAGCGACACCGAAGCCGACAACGTGGTCCGGGTGGACCCGAGTGGGTTGCTGACACCGATCGCGGTGGGCAACGGACCGGCGGGGATCACGGTTGGCGCGGGCGGCGTGTGGGTCGTCGACTCGCTCGACGACAGGCTCGTGCGGATCGATCCAGGCACGCGCTCGCCGACGGCGACAATCCCGGTGGGACGGGCGCCGGCCGGCGTCACGTTCGGCGCCGACTCGGTGTGGGTCGCCAACAGCGGCGACGGCACTGTGACCAGGGTCGACCCCTATACGAGCCGAGTGCAAGCGACGATCGCGGTGGGCGGCAGCCCCCAGGCGCTCACGGTCGCGGATGGGCGAGTGTGGGTCGCGGTCGACGCGCGGTCGATCGCACCCAATCGCGGCGGGTCCGGTGGCGGGACGCTGCGGATGGTCTCCTCCACCGACATCGACTTCATGGATCCGGCGCTCGCCTACGGCGACCTCTCCCAGCAGCTTGTCTACGCGACGTGCGCTCAACTTCTGAACTATCCCGACCAGGCGGGTTCCGCGGGCTCGGTGCTGACGCCCGAGGTCGCCCGGGCGCTGCCAACCCGCTCGTCCGACGGCCGGACCTACACGTTCCAGATCCGGCCCGGCTTCCACTTCTCGCCACCCTCGACCGAAGCGGTCAGCGCACAGACGTTCAAGCACACGATCGAGCGCACGCTGAACCCGAACACACACAGCCCGTTGGCTCACTACCTAGCCGATGTCGTGGGCGCCCGCGCGTACATGGCCGGGAAGGCCAGCGACATCGTCGGCGTGACCGCGCGAGCAGACACGCTCACGATCCGTCTGCGCGACCCGGCGCCGGACTTTCTCGCTCGGCTCGCGCAGCCGGCGTTCTGTGCGGTCGCGTCCAACACGCCGATCGACCGCAACGGGGTGCGCGCTGTTCCTTCGGCCGGGCCCTACTACGTGGCGTCCTACACGCCCAGGCAGGGAGTCGTGCTGATGCGCAACCCGGACTATCACGGCAGTCGGCCTCACCGGTTCGCGCGGATCGAGCTGGCGGTCGGGGTCTCGGCTCAGCGGGCGGTGGCCGACATCGAGGCCGGCATCGCCGATTACACGCCGCTCGGATTGGACTCGCAATCCTCCACTTCGGTCGCCGCGACCGCCGCACGACTCGCCGCCCGTTACGGGCCGGGCAGCTCAGCAGCCGCCCGTGGTCGGCAGCGGTACTTCCTAAACCCGATCCTTGAGCTCGACTCCTTCGCGCTGAACACGCACCGGCCACTGTTCAGCGACGTTCGGCTGCGGCAGGCGGTCAACTACGCGATCGACCGGTCCAGACTGGCGGCCCTGGGGAGTGGATTTGATCCATTGCCCGAGCGGCCGACCGACCACTACCTGCCGCCCGGAATGGCCGGCTACCGCGACGCCCACGTCTATCCGATGACCCCGGATCGGGACAAAGCGCGACACCTGGTTCAGCTAGCCCACGC
>JBOGYN010000263.1:0-3084 GCA_050696855.1 Solirubrobacteraceae bacterium
CCGTAAAGCTGGGCCTGCTCTGCAGAGAGACGGCGGGTCGCCGTTTTGCCGTCCAGCTTGCGGGTCCACTGGTGGTAGGGGCCATGTGGGCGCGGTGGATCGGCCATGCAGCGACAGTTGGGCTTCCTGCAGACGTGGGCGTGCTCCAGGTAGGTGCCAGGCAGAGCGAAGCCCGCCTCGCCTAGCCGGCGGGCGATCGCCTGTTGAGCTGCCTGGTCCTTGGAGCTCGGCTCTGCCATGTCACCTCCGGTGCCATCTTGCCGGGTATCCACCACTTCAGTTGTCGAGAGTAGCATACTCTCGCTCATGACAGTGAGTGGGGACCATGACGGGGCGGTGCTCGTCCACCCATCGAGCATCGAGGTGCGCGACGTGGCGATCGGGGCCCTTCCGGTGGTGAACCTGGTTCTTGGCCGCCTGGGCTTCGACGAACTTGTCGCCAGCTATCTGCCCGAGCCCGACCGGCGCTGTGTTATCGACCCGGCCCGGGTCATCGGGGTGTTGGTGCGCAACCTGGCGATCGCCCGCCAGCCGCTGTATGGCATCTCGGCCTGGGCGCAGCGGTATCCGCCCGACCTGCTGGGGCTTCGCGCCGGGGAGGCGGGCCGGCTGAACGACGACCGGGTGGGCCGGGCATTAGACGAGCTGTTCGTGGCCGACCGGGCCAGCATGCTCACCTCGCTCAGCCTGGCCGCCATCGCCCGCTATGACATCGAGACCACCCAGTTGCACAACGACTCCACCTCGATCACCCTCTACGGCGCCTACCGCCACGCCACCGGCACTCCCCGGGCCGGTCAGCGCCCGCCGGTCCCCGAGCGCGGCTTCTCGAAGGACCATCGCGGGGATCTCAAGCAGCTCGTGGAGATCCTCACGGTGTCAGCTGACGGAGCGGTCCCCCTCGCCCATCGTCTGGCCGACGGGGGGACTGAGGACTCCACGACCCATATTGGGACCTGGGACGAGCTGGTGGCCCTGGTCGGCAGCCCCGAGTTCCTCTACGTGGCGGACTGCAAGCTGGCCACCAGCGACAACATGAGACACATCGCCGCGAACCACGGCCGGTTCCTCACGATCCTGCCCCGCACCCGAAGAGAGGACGGCATCGGCCGTGAATGGATCGCCTCTGGGGTGGTCACCTGGAGCGAGATCGCCCGCCAGCCCGGCCGGACCAAGGACGCCCCGACGGAGGTGTACTGGGCGGCCGAGGCGCCCAGCTGCTCGGAGGAAGGCTTCCGCATCTGTTGGATCCGCTCCTCGGACAAGCGCCAACACGACGCCGCGGCGCGGGCAAACCGGATCGAGGCCACCCGGGCGGCCCTGGCCGAACTGGATGACGGTCTCAGCTCCAAACGCCGCCGCCTGAAGACCCGCTCGGCGATCGAGGAAGCAGTAGCGGGCATCCTGGCCGAGCGCGGAGCCGCCCGCTGGGTGCGCGCTGAGGTGACCGACACCGTGGTCTACGAGCACCGCCAGGACCGCCGGGGCCGACCCGGCCCGAACACCCGCTACCGGCGCATCGAGCACCACAGCTTCCGCGTCAACTTCGAGACCGACGCCGACGCCGTCGCCCACGACGCGGCCTCCGACGGCTGCTTTCCCTTCGTGACCAACGAAGCGGCCCCGGCGGCCGAGCTGCTTCGCATCTACAAGACCCAGCCTCACCTCGAGCGTCGCCACGCCACCTTCAAGGGCGTGATCGAGGCCGCTCCGCTCACCTTGAAAAGCGACGCCCGCATCGACGCGTTGGCTTTCTGCTTGTACGTGGCCCTGCTCGTGCACGCTCTGGTCGAACGTCAGCTGCGCAGGGCGATGGCCGCCGGGCACATCAAGGCTCTCCCGCTGTACTACGAGGACCGAGCATGCACCGCCCCGACCGCGGCACGAGTCTTCGAACTGCTCGAACCGTTGTCCTCGACATCGATCCTCCACGCCGGCGAGCTGCTCACCGTCGCCGCCCCCACTCTCGAACCCCTCCAGCGTCAGATCTTGTCCCTGCTCAAGGTGCCCCAGCGCGCCTACACGGCGGCCAGGCCCACCCCGGCCCAGCCATGACCACCATCGAGAGCCTGCCCACCACATGGACTCTGCTCAACTCGGCCCTGCGAGCTCGCCAGCCGGTCTGGGTCTCCTATCACCGACGTCGACGGCTGATCTGCCCCCACGCCCTCGGCTGGAAGACGGGAAGACTCATGGTCCTCGGCTACCAGACCGGCGGACAGACCAGTACAGGAGCGCTCGACGCCGATCCCCGGAAGCGGTGGCGATGCATGTACGTCGACGAGATCGACCAACTCGACCCGGCCGACCCGGCCAGCCCGTGGGGGACCGCCGACAACTACAACCACGCGCACCCCTTCCCCGCCATCGACGAGGTGGCCATCGCCATCACCCCCTGGCCGTCCCTACGGCGCCCGTGAACATCGACGAGGCGAGGGGTGAGCGAGGAAATTCAGCCGGAACGATCACGCGACCTGCGGAACGTAGGGTCTACCTCAACACTCGCCCCTTTTTCGGCGCCTACGACGGCATCAGCGGCGTGCCGCGGGTGACTCTCGGCGGCACCACCCTGACCGACGCCCAGCTGTATGCGCTCGCCATCGGCATCACCGTCGTCGGGCTGGCGGTGGTCGGGGCACTGGCAGACAGCCCCGTCGGACGGGCCTGGCGGGCTGACCGAGACGACCCAGTCGCCGCAGTCGCCCTGGGCGTGCCCGGAGCTCGCCTGCGGGTCCTGGCGTTCACCCTCGGCAGCGCCGTCGCCGGCCTCGGCGGGGCCCTGTACGTGGCCCACACCGGCTTCGTCTCCTCGACGGCGTTCTCACTGCCCGAGACCGTCGACGTGATCCTGGTGACCCTCCTGGCAGGTGACGGCCGGATGCTTAGGACCGTCGTCGTCGCCGCCGGGCTGACCATCGTCGTCGACCGGCTGGCCGGCTTCGCCTCGGTGTCGGAGGCGGTCACGGGGACGCTGGTCCTGGTCGTCGTCGCCCACCGTCTAGGCGCTACTGGCTGGGTCCTGGGGCGTGTGCGCCGCTGGCTATCGGTGCGGGCATGACCCTCGACCTACGCGATGTGCACCGT
>JBOGYN010000264.1:0-14066 GCA_050696855.1 Solirubrobacteraceae bacterium
TCGCAGACGATATACTTAACCATGTGGTTAAGTATAGTGCGGCGACATCGCTTGATTCCGTGTTCTCGGCCCTGGCCGACCCGACCCGCCGAGCGATAGTCGCACGGCTCGCCGAAGGCGAAGCCTCAGTCTCGGAGCTGGCACGGCCGTTCGCGGTGTCGCTGCCGGCTGTGACCAAGCATCTGGCCGTGCTCGAGCGCGCGGGGCTGCTCGAGCACCACAAGGAGGGCCGGGTCAAGCACTGCCGGCTGGTCGCGGCGCCGATCTGCGACGCCGAAGGTTGGTTGCGCAGCTACCGCGAGTTCTGGGAGCGGCGCCTTGACTCCAGAGGACTCGGAGGAGATATGTCCGACCAACCGACTCCGTTTGTTTGTCACGGCGACGACCGAACTCCAGGCCGCCACGGCGGCGGCCAAGCTCCCCGCGCTTAAGCTGCCGGATGGCACCGTGGTCACCCACTCATGCGCGATCCTCACCTGGATCGATCAACACCGTTGACAGAGGACACAATCTTGGAAGCGATGACGCTGCTCGACTGGCGAAGGCGCGTCGCGCAGCTGTACGCCGACGTCCGCGCTGACCGGGACCTGGAAGCCGCCTGGAACCGATGGCACCAGACCCGCTCCGCCCTCTTTCGCGAGCATCAGCAATCGCCGATCCCGAGCTCGACGCGCAGCAGCTACTCGGGCCCGTACGTGTACGCCAACGATCCGGCCTGGCGGGTCCTGGCCCGCGTCCAGCCGGTCGCGCCGGCGAGATTCGAGCTGGCCACCAGCAATGTCGAGGTCATGGCCTTTCGTCGTCGGGGCCTGGCCCATTTTCAGCACGGGGGGAGCGATCTGAGTCTCGAGCTCTATTGGCTCGAGGGTTACGGCGGCGGCCTGTTCGTCCCCTTCGCTGACGCCACCAGCGGCCAGGAGACCTACGGCGCCGGGCGCTACCTGCTGGACACGGTGAAGGGCGCAGATCTCGGAGAACAGGACGGTCGGCTCGTCCTCGACTTCAATTACGCCTACCAGCCGTCGTGCTCGTATGACCCCCGATGGACATGTCCGCTCGCCCCACCAGCGAATCGACTGCCGCTCGCCGTACGGGCGGGCGAACGACTTACCGCTGAGTGACTCCTAGCCGAGGTGGCGGTCGAGTTCGGCGATCGCCTGCTCGGTGTCCGTGAATTTGACTGCGGTCATGCCGACCTCGAGCGCGCCTTGCAGGCAAACGTCGAAGTCGTCCAGGAACAGCACGTCCGGCGGCGAAACGCCAAGTCGGTCACACACGATCCGGTACATGACTGGATCGGGCTTTTTGGTGCCCTCCTCGTGGGAGTAGACGATCACGTCGCACATCTCGGCGAAGCCGTAGGCGCCTTGTTCGCGCTCGCGCGCACCGACAAAGCTGTTGCTGACGATGCCGGTGCGATAGCGCGGCCTCAGCGCCGCGAAATAGCGAGCCAGTTCCTCATTCAAGGTGCCTAAGTACTCAGACCAGACGTCGTCCATGAATCGGCCGAGCTGCTCAGCGTCCAGCCCGAGAGTCTGGGCGATGTGGCGTTGCACCTCCTCGTAGCTGACCGCGCCGATCTCACCTGCCGCCCAGACCGAGGCGAGCCGCGCCTCCAGCTCAGAGACCGCGATCCCCAGCGACATCGCCCACCGATCCTGCCATCGCGTGGCCGGTGTGAGCTCTAGAACCCCCCCGATGTCGAAGACCACCGCCTCGATCGCCATCCCGGCATCGTCTCATCGCACGGGCCGACCCACCACGGCAATCAGTCCCGGCGCGGCGGTCGCTGACCCTGATCGGGTGTGAGCGATTAGGTTGGTCGACCGACGCGGTCTAACGCAACAGACAATGACCCTGACCTGATTTGGAAGGAGCCGAGACCCGAATGAACATGGACACACACAGACGCTGGTTTCCCTTGATCGTGCTGTGCTTCGGCTCGCTGATGATCGTGCTCGATTCCACGATCGTCAACGTTGCGCTGCCCTCGATCCGGAGCGACCTGGGCTTCTCGCAGACCTCGCTCGCTTGGGTCGTCAACGGCTACCTGCTCAGCTTCGGCGGCTTCCTGCTGCTCGGTGGACGGCTCGGAGATCTGTTCGGCCACCGTCGGCTCTTCCTGGGCGGGATCGCGCTGTTCACGATGGCGTCGCTCGCGTGCGGCTCCGCGACGTCGCCGGGCGTACTGGTCGCCGCGCGGGTGGTACAAGGGTTCGGGGGCGCGATCGTGTCAGCCGTCTCGCTGTCGCTGATGATGTCCCTGTTCGTCGAGCCGGCCGATCGGGCAAAGGCGATGGGCCTGTTCGGGTTCGTGGCTGCCGGTGGCGGCACCCTCGGCGTGCTGCTCGGGGGAATCCTCACCGACGTGCTGAACTGGCACTGGATCTTTCTCGTCAACGTCCCAATCGGGATCGCCGTCTGCATCGTGTCGCTTCGGGTGCTGCCCTCGGGGACCCGCCAGGCGGGCGGGCGCCTTGACGTCACCGGTGCGGTCACCGTGACGGCGGCCCTGATGCTCGCCGTCTATGCGATCGTCAACGGCAACCACGCGGGTTGGACCTCCGCCCAGACGCTTGGCTTGCTCGCCGCCGCGGCCGCGCTGCTCGCCACGTTCCTGGCCGTCGAGTCACGAGTCCGTTCGCCCCTGATGCCGCTCGGCCTCTTCCGGCGGCGGAATCTCGCCACCGCCAATGTCGTTGGCGTTCTGTGGGCGGGGGCGATGTTCGCGTGGTTCTTCCTGTCGGCGCTCTACCTGCAGCTCGTGCTCGGCTACAGCCCCTTGCAGGTCGGGCTGGCGTTCCTCCCCGGGAACCTGATCATGGGTGCCTTCTCGCTCGGCATCTCCGCCAAGCTGGTGATGCGCTTCGGCATCAAGGCGCCGCTGACGACCGGACTGCTGGTCGCCGCCGCCGGACTGGCGCTGCTTGCACGCGCGCCCGTCGGCGGTCACTTCGTTGGAGATGTGCTCCCCAGCATGATCCTGCTCGGCCTCGGCGCCGGTATCGCTTTCAACCCGGTGCTGCTCGCAGCGATGGACGACGTCGAGCCGAGCGACTCCGGCCTCGCCTCGGGCATCGTCAATACCTCGTTCATGATGGGCGGGGCGCTCGGACTCGCGATTCTCGCCAGCCTGGCCGCTTCCCGTACCAGCCACCTGCTCGCGACCGGCCACAACTCCCTCAGCGCCCTCGCCGGCGGCTACCACATCGCGTTCCTGGTCGGCGCTCTGTTCGCGTGCGTCGCGGCCCTGCTCGGCGCTACTCTTCTCAAAACAAAATCCGCCGACCCGGCTCCCGTCCAGGTACCGGAGCCCTCCGGCCACCATGGCCCCCCGGCAGGCTCCCCCGTTATGCAGGAGCAGCCGTACTGATCGGAGTCGTTATCAGCGCCCCCGCTCCGGCATGAGCGAGGAACGCGCTCGGGTCGAGATTCAGTCCGCCCTAGACGAGCTGGTCAGCTCCCGATCGCGCCCGGGCTCGACCTGCGGGATGGTGGGGATCAACGGCTCGGCGGCCTACGCGGACATCGATTCTGGCGTCGCGGTGGCAGTGATGCGCAATCGCTTCGCCGCCCAGCTAACGACCGTCACCCGGATTGACCGAATCGTCGCCGACACACTGTCGTAGTGGACAGACAGCGCCCGCGGACCCGAACGGAGGACTGTGATGCCCGAACCAGTGACTGAACTCGACACCCGCTTCAGCGAACCCGACGCCGTCGCCACCGAATGGGACGAGACCCGCTGGGTGCTCGAAGCGGCCGAGCTGTTCTGGATCTGCACCGTTCGGGCCGACGGTCGACCCCACGTCACGCCACTGGTGGCCGTGTGGCTCGACGGCGCTCTGTACTTCTCCACCGGCGCCACCGAACAGAAGGCGATCAACGTGAAAGCCGAACCGCACGTGATTTTGATGACCGGCCGCAACGATTGGGACCGGGGGCTTGATGTCGTCGTCGAGGGTGACGCCGTGCCGGTCACCGACCACGAGGTGCTCGGGCGCCTAGCCGAAGCCTGGACCCGGAAGTGGGACGGGCGCTGGCGATATCAGGTGCGCGACGGCAGCTTTCACCACGAACGCGGTACCGCGCTCGTGTTCTCGGTGACGCCCACCAAGGTCCTGGCGTTCACCAAGGGCAAGTTCAGCCAGACCCGTTATCGATTCTGGTGACGGGTGCACCCAGAGGCGGAGCGTCGCATTGGTGGCCTCCTCAGTGCCCGCTGGGGACGATGTTGTGGTTGAGATGAAAGAGGTTGTCCGGGTCGTAGATGTCCTTGAGCGCCGTCAGCCGGGCCAGCTTCTGGCGTGAATAGGCGCGCTCGACGCCGCCCCGTCCCTCATCGTTGAGGACGTTGACGTAGGCCCCTCCGGCGAACGTATCGAGGGCAGCGGCGCAGTGACGGGTGGCCTCCTTGCGTGCCTCATCCTCGTCGGGGTCAGTCCACCCGGTGGCGACGACGTACTCGAACTGCGTCGCCCGGTGGCTGAACGCCGAGTCGGTCTCGTCGACCTCACCGATCGCACCGCCGTAGGTCTGCAGGCTGATCCCCAGCTCGGTCCGGCGGCTGCTCAACAAGGCGTCGATCGCGGCGTCCGGGAGGGCGGGCAGATAGTGGCCCTTCCAATAGCGGCGCTTGGCGTAGCCCTCGTCACTGTCGTCGCGACGCTGCAGTTCCAGGTAGGACGGCGTCGTCACCTTCTCGGCCACGCTGCGGCCGAGCGCGCGCAGCGCCGGCAGCAGCCGGGCGCCGCGGGCCGGATCGCCAACCCATACGTAGCCCAGCTCGAGCCGATCGCCGGTGAGGGTCGCGGTGAAGGTCGCCTCGCGGGGCGCGCTCAGCGCCAGCTCGCGCCAGCCACCCAGCGCCGCGGCCGCATCGGCCTCGGCGAACGACAGCTCGGCCACGAGCGTGCGTCCGTCCACCGGATGCAGGCGGAACTCGAACTCGGTGACGATCCCGAAGTTGCCACCGCCACCGCGCAGGCCCCAGAACAGCTCGGGATGCTCCTCGGCCGTGACGTGCAGAACCTCGCCATCGGCGGTCACCAGCGTGTAGGCGACGACGTTGTCGCACGCCAGGCCGCAGCGGCGAGCCAGCCAGCCCATGCCGCCGCCCAGGGTCAGGCCGCCGACGCCGGTGTGTGAGACGTTGCCGGCCGTCGTGGTCAGGCCCACGCGCTGGGCGGCGCGATCGAGTGCACCGAGCAGCGCTCCGCCCTGGACGCGGGCGCGGCGGCGCTCAAAGTCGATCGTCACGGCGCCCATCGACCGCAGATCGATCATCAGGCCGCCGTCAGGAACAGCCATTCCGGCGATGTTGTGACCGCCGCAGCGGACGCCGATCTCGAGGTCTTGCTCTCGGGCGAAGCGGACGGCGACGACGACGTCGGCGCTGTTCGCGCAGCGGGCGATCGCAACGGGACGGCGGTCGATCATGGCGTTCCACACCGAACGACTTTCGTCGTAACGAGGATCGCCGGGGGTGAGCAGGTCACCGTCGAGGCGGTGATCGAGAGGGGTGGAGGAGATGGTTGTCATGGTTGTCAGACTCCCAGGAATCGGTACGCTTCGGAAGCGCCAATTCGATGCTCTCTTCGAGGACCAATTCACCGATCGCAGGCGATCTCCTGATCTCGCTCGAGCGCGGGGGAGCGACCGCGCTGCACCAGCAGCTCGAAGGGGCGATCCGTGACGGGATCCGGTCCGGACGGCTGCCGGAGGGCTCGGCCCTGCCTCCCACCCGCACGCTCGCGACCGAGCTCGGTGTCTCGCGCGGGGTGGTGGTGGAAGCCTATGCCCAGCTCGTCGCCGAGGGCTATCTGACGAGTCGCAGCGGCGGCTACACACGCGTGGCGGCGGCCCGCAGCGCCGACGGCCACCCCTCCCCCGCGCCCGCCCCGGCATCCGCGAAACCGAGCGTCGACTTCGGCTACGGCCGCGCCAACATCGCTGCGTTCCCGCGGGCGGCGTGGCTACGCTCAGTCCGCACGGTGCTGACCGAGGCGCCCGATGAACGTCTCGGCTATCTCGACGGACACGGAGCGCTCGAGCTGCGCCAGGCGCTGAGTGAGTACCTCAACCGGGTCCGGGGCACGGTCGCGATCGCCGGCAACCTGGCCATCACCAACGGCTACGCTCAGGGGGTAGCGCTGCTGCTCGGTGTGCTCGCCGCACGCGGCGCCCGGCGCCTCGCCGTCGAGGACCCGTCGGCCAACGACGACGCACGCCTGATCGCAACCACGCTCGGGCTCGAAGTGGTGGGCGTGCCGGTCGGCCCTGAGGGGATCGAGGTCGAGGCGCTCCAGCGTCTCGACGCCGACGCCCTCATCCTCACCCCGTCACACCAGTGGCCCACGGGCGCCGTCCTCTCGGCGCAGGCGCGGGCGGCGGTGGTCGGCTGGGCCCGGACTCGCGGAGCTCTGATCATCGAGGATGACTACGACGCTGAGTTTCGCTACGACCGCGCGCCCGTCGGCGCGATCCAGGGCTTGGCGCCCGAGCTCGTGGCCTATGCCGGCACGGCGAGCAAGACGCTCGCCCCCGGATTCCGGCTGGGGTGGTTCGTGCTGCCTGACCACATCGTCGAGCAGTTCGCCGCCGCCAAGCTGCTCGCCGACCGCGGCTCGCCGGTGCTCGACCAGCTGACGTTCGCTGACTTCCTGCGCCGGGGTGAATTTGACCGCCATCTGCGGCGGTTGCGGCCCGTCTACCGCGCGCGGCGCGACGCACTCGTCGCCGCCCTCGCGCAGCGCCTCCCGGACCTGCGCCCGGCCGGAATCGCCGCCGGCCTGCACCTCGTCGCGTGGCTGCCCGCCGAGCTGGGGGAGACCGAGGTGGTGCACGTGGCCGCGGCCCACGGGGTCGCCGTCGCAGGCCTCGAGGCTTATCGATTGGCGCCGTCGGCCGCCGGGGGACTGATCTTCGGTTATTCGACGATCGCCGAGAGCGCGATCCGCCGCGGCATCGGCCTGCTCGCAGACGCGATTGCCGAACTCAGGGGCGGTGACGGCGCGGCGGGACGCTGACCTTGCTCGGGCGCCGTTCACGGTCGGTCAGCTGGGGCCCGGGCCGGCGGCCGCCCGCCGACCTGGGTCTCGAGCGCGTCGGGCAAGTCCCGCCGGGAAGAGATCCCGAGCTTTGAGTAGCTGCTCGTCAGGTGTGTTTCGACCGTCCTCGGGGTTACGAACAGGGCTTGGGCGATCTGGTTGTTGGTCCGACCCTGGGCGGCGAGCTCGGCGACGCGAAGCTCGCTGGTAGTGAGCGAGTCACGGCCGCGCAGCGCGTCCCGGCGCGGCCGCGCCCCGGCCACGATCAGCTCGTCGCGGGCACGATCTGCCAGGGCGATTGCTCCGCACCGCTGCGCCAGGTCGAGCCCCCGGCGCAAAGGCTCGCGGGCCTCGGCACGCTCGCCTCGCCGGCGCAGAACGGAGCCGAGGTCGGTAAGAGCGCGGGCGTGCTCGAGCTGGGCCGGGGAGTCTTCGAGCACGGCCACCGCCGCCCGGAGCGCTGTTAGTCCGTCCTTGTCGCCCCGGGCGATCCCGGCTGCACGCCGCGCTATGCCGATCGCCCGGGAGGTGCCCCACCGGAGCGCCAGCTTGACCTCCTCGGTCGCAATCCGTATCGCCTCGCCGCGTTCTCCCACAGCGGCGAGCGAGCCCGCCAGGCTGGAGCGCCACGGCATCATCGCCGGGTTCCGCACGCCCCAGGCATCGGCGCGCTCGCCGGTCGCTCGGAGATCAGTGATTGCGCGCCGGTGATCGCCGGCCGCGGCGTGGAGTCGCCCGCGCGCCAAGAGCAGCGGTGTCGTTGCCCACGCCCGCGCCAGATCCCCGTCCAGCCCCCGATCGGCGATCTCGCTCAACGCGAGCTCGATCTCCCCGCGCTCGATCAGCGCCTCGACCAGGAAACCGAGCGTGACCGGTGCCAGCCGGATCTCAGACCCCGGAGTCATCGCGCCCCGGGCGCTGGCGATCGCCTCGCCGATCGACCCCCGATAGAGAGCGGTAAGGGAGGCGCACGTCGCGGCCATGCCCACTCCCAGCGGCCAGCCCCGGCGTTGCGCGAGTGCTAGCCGGGCTTCAATCGCACGCCATCCCTCGTCGGCGAGGTCAGCGAACGTCAGCACGAGCGCCGCCTCTGGGACCGCGGACGCGCTCGTGGTCAGCTGGTCGGCGGCGGCCAGCGTCTCACGAGCGTGGTGGATCGCGGTGTCGCGATCGGCGCCCTCGGCGGTGACCTCGATCGCGAGCTGCGAGTGCAGCACCGGAGCGAGCTGCTCGCGAGCGGTGGCACGCCGCCTGATGTCCGCGAGCGTCCTGTGGCGCTCAGCCTGGGCGGACGATTCCCACCGCGCGGCGGCGAGCAGCCCAGCCTCCAGGTCCGCGCGCAGGTCGCTCCGGTCGCCGCCCAACTCGCCGAGCCCGCTGGCGAACACCGAGACGGCTTCGGCGAGGCGGCCGCACAGCGTCAGCGCTTCGCCGAGCACCAGGGCGACGGTCGCCCGCGGTACGCCGCTGACACCCCCCGCGAACGCCTCGGTCAGCGCCGGCAGGGCCGACGTCGGATCCTGCATCATGTCCACCGCTCCGAGCTCGAACAGGAGTGACGCTCTCGTGTCGGCGACCGGTGGCTCGGCGAGGGCACGCCGGAGGTAGTGGACGGCGCTCTCGGGCGCCCCCTGTGCTCGCGCCTGAGCTGCTGCGTCGCGCAGCCGCTCGACCGTTTGCTGGTTCCCGTCGGGAAGTGAGGACAGCAGGTGGGGAGTGAGCTCCTCGAGCGCGGCGCCGTCTGTGACCAGGAGCTCGACCGCCCGCTCATGCCAGCTGCTGCGCTCAGCGCCTGACAGATCGGCGTACACGGCGGCGCGGACCAGCGGATGGACGAACTCCACGACGGCCTCCCCGCGGATGATCCTGGCGCTGGTCAGCGACCGTGCGATTGCCGCGGCCTCGTCGCGTTGAAGTCGGGCGAGCCGTCTAGCTCTCCGGAATTCGGCTTGAGCACCGAGGACGGCAATCGCCCGGGCGAGGCTCAGCGCGCCGGCCGGGAGGGCCGCGAGCGCCACCAGGACGCTTCGCGAGACCACGTCCGGCGTCATTCGCCGCACGTGCGCCGCCCCCGCGGCGCTCGGCTTAGTTCCATCGGACTCCAGGGCGTCGATCAGCGCGCCGACCAGAAACGGATTGCCGCGGGTCATCTCGTAGCAGGCAGCGCAGAACTCCGCGTCGGCCTCGGGCGACAGGCGGTCGCGCACGAGTTCCTCGCACGCCCCCTCGCTCAGCGGCCCGGGCCGGACGGCTTCGAAAGCCGGCTGCGTGGCCACTCGGGAGAGCAGCCCCGCGTCGGCGGCGGGCTGCGAGCCAACTGGGCGGGCCGTCGCGACCAGCAGGATCGGAAGGTCCCCCAGGCGAGGAGCGAGATGCAGCACGTACCGAAGCGACGGACGATCTGCCCAATGGAGATCGTCGATCGCCAACACCACCGGTCCCCGTTGGGCCAGATTTACGGTCAGCCAGTAGAGCCCGTGGAGGGTGGAGAACGAGGCTTCCGCGGCCGGCGGCGCCCCCTCGAGACCAAGCGCCGGTAGTGCGAGCCCGGCGGAGTCAGCGAAGATCTCGTCGCGGCGTCGCCCCGAGAAGCTCGCGAGATGCCGATCGAACAGCTGGCGTACCGCGCCCCAGGCGAACTCGCGCTCAAGCTCGCCCCCTCGGGCGGTAAGCACCGTCATGCCGGCAGCGGCCCCGCGCTGGCACGCCTGCACCAGTAGCGCGGTCTTGCCGATTCCGGCCTCACCCTCGATCAGCGCGGCGCGCCCCGCGCCTCCGCGGGCGAGCTCGACCATCTCACCCAAGCCGCTCAGCTCAGCCTCGCGCTCCAGCAGCAGCTCGATATCGATACGGACCCCCACTTCCGTCACTGTAGATGGCGATCTGGCGGCGCAATGGGCCGAGACGGGTCCAAACTTCGTGGTGGGTTCCACGAGGCGAGGATTTGGCCGCCCCGCGATTGTGTCCGGTGTGTCCCCCGGCGAGCCACTGAAGGTCTGGATCGATGTCGACCGCGAAACCGTGCCGATCAGCGGTGAGGTGCGTCTGGACGGCGTGGAGACGCGTCCGTTCGCGGGCTGGACGGAGCTGTTCGTCGCACTCCAGGCAGCGATAACGGACGCCCGCACAGCGGTCCCCGCTCCCGGACCCGCCGGACAGGACCGCCCTGCTGTCAACAAACCCAGGAGGAACCCATGAAGAGACCCGCATCACTCATCGCCGCGCTCAGTGTCGTGGCCGGCGCGTCCGTGTTCGCGCTCTCCGGAGCGATCGCCGGGGCGAGCAGCGCGTCGGCCACCGGCGCCCTGCCGACGATCGCGCTCGCGATGGACGGCAAGTCGATTACGGTCACGGGCACGCCGCAGTCCGGGGCGGTCACGATCGCCTCGACGACAACCGGTGAACCACAGGGGCAGCCCATGCTGGTTCGCTTGAACCCCGGCGCTTCGTTCGGGCAGGCATTCGGTGCTGTCGGCGCCCATCGCGGCGACCCGAACTACTTCGATCCCTACGGCGCGATCGTGTTCGACACCTCGGCGCCGAAGGGCACGAGCAGCGCCCAGACCTCGCTGCAACCGGGCAGCTATGTCGCACTCGACACCGTTGGAAACAACCCGGCGAGATGGCCGCACGCGTCCTTCACGGTCACCCAGGCTGCCGCTCCGGCCTCTCTGCCGGCCGCTCAGGCGAGCGTCAAGGCGATCGAGTTCGGCTTCCGCGGTCCGGGGGCGCTGCACAACGGCCAGGTGGTTCGCGTCCAGAACGACGGGTTCCTGGTCCACATGGTGGACGGGATCGGCGTCAAGAACGCAGCCGCCGCTGGGAAGCTGACGGCGCTGCTACGAGCCGGCAAGGACAAGCAGGCTCAGCGACTGGCGACCGGATTCGTGTCGTTCGCAGGCCCGGTCTCCCAGGGGGCCATGCAGCAGCAGGTCCTGCACGCCAAGCCGGGAATGTACGTGCTGGTCTGCTTCATGGACACCCAGGACGGACGCGAGCACACCCGGCTCGGAATGGAGCGGACGATCCGCATCCTGAAGTAGACGACTGGACGCTGGCGCGGCCTGTCCGTACACCGCGGACGGGTCGCGCCGGCTCGCCTCGCCCAGCGCGGAGCTGCCACCACGGCCGGCACCACCGCGAACCTGCGCGTCAGTCGAGCGTCAGCTGCTCATTACCGAAAATCAGGTGGTCCCCGGGGCGCAGCTCGCATCGGCCAACGCGGACCCCGTTGACCGTCGTACCGTTGGTTGACTGAAGATCCTGAAGGACCCAGGTCCCATCTCGAAACAAGAGACGGGCATGTCGGCGCGAGACCTCCGCGTCCGAGAGCACGACGTCACAGCCCGGATCGCGTCCGATGGTTACTTCGGTTTGACCCCCGCTCCAGTCCAGAGCGAGCAGCACTGGCACGTCGTCCGCACCCACCATTCTCGCCGCCATCATGCGACGCAGCGCTGTGGCCACAGCATCGATGACGCCGACGCGCCGACGCGGAGAACTGCGGAAATGCAGATCACCAACGAGCCGCAGAGGATCGACCAGCCGATTGTCCAGCAGCTGATCGAGTCGCCACGCCAATGTGTCCTTGCTCAGCAGCCCGTTCGCATACGCCGCACTCAGCGTGTGTTCGATTTGCTTTCGCGACGCGGCACCTCGCTGCACCGATCAAGTCTCCCGCGAATTGAGCGAACTGTCCAGCGGGGTCGACCGCGGCTCGGCTGACGGGCGCCACCCGAAAATAAACCCCGACCCCGCAGTCAAAACCCGTCGCCCCCGCCTCCCGCCTCGTGACGCACGGTGCGCCGTCGGTGGCTTTCGAGCTTGGGCTGAGGGTTCTGGCCGCAGGGCCAGCGCCACAGCCAAGAGTACTCCTATTCGGACGCGTGCGGCCCCAGATTCCCGGTGCAATTCGCTTATTGGGTGAGCGGCTCGGCAGGGAAGCCAGCGAGCTTCATCGCTTGCGCGCGCGAGAATGGGAGCGTGTACCACACCTACACGGTGATGGCGCCCGATCCGTTCGTCGCGCCGTATCACTCGTTTCTGCCCGCGCGAACCCCGAAGGCTGCGGCAGTGGAGCCCCGGGCCTGGCGCAAGGACGAATATCCGGATTGAGCGTTTATGTCGATCACATTTTCGCGGTCGGCGACTGGGGACGATGGACCGGGGGTGGGCACCTGCAGGCCGACACGCTGAAGGAGTTGCACGAGTTTGCCGACCGCATCGGTTTGCGCCGGGAGTGGTTTCAGTCAAAGCCCGGGCGCCCGGAGAACGACCACTACGACCTGACGCGCGAGGGACGGGAGCTCGCCCTCGAGTTCGGGGCCATCGCCGAGGACAGAACTGCCGGGGCGAGGCGCCGGCAGGCGATTCGGCGCGCTCGCCGATCTCGCCCCCCCTTATCCGCCCCGGACTGAGCACGCGCCAGCCGCTCTGAGCCCGGGTGGTGTCAGCGGGTCGGCTTGATTACGCCGGCGGAACCGCCGCCGCGGCGCACGGGCTCAGCGGCCACCAGCACCTTCCCGTGGGACTGCATCTCGAGTCCGCTCGCGGTCCCGATGTCCGGAGGGATGGTGATCGTCTTGTCGAGCGGCGAGGTGCTGTTCACGGTGAACGTCTGACCGAGCTGCTCGAGGCCGGGGGTGGTGGGTTCGGCGATGAACGCCGGCTCGGCCTGCGTGGTCGCGGCGTTGCGTTGCGAGGCCCGCGGCGCGGCCAGCGCGGCGGGGAACGTCATCTGCCGGTCGATCCGGTTGATCAGGATCTGGAGCACGGTGGTGATGATCGTCGCGCCGCCCGCCGCTCCGACGGCGACGAACGGTCGCCCGTGACGGAGCACGATGGTTGGCGACATGCTCGAGCGCGGGCGCTTGCCGCCCGCAGGTACGTTGGGGTCGGGCGCCGATGACGAGGCGGGCACGAAGTCAAAGTCGGTCAGCTCATTGTTGAGCAGGAAGCCCCGGTGCGGGACGACGATGCCGCTGCCGCCCAGTTGCTCGATCGTGTTCGTGTAGGACACGACATTGCCGGAGCTATCCGCGACGACGAAGTGGTTGGTGTTGGTGCCCTCCTGAGGCTGGACGCCTCCGGTCGCGGCGAGACTGCATCCGCCCGACCCGGCGCTCGGCTCGCCGGGTGCGACAGGACTCGTCAGCGCTTGGTTGGGGTTGATCAGGCAAGCACGCTGGAGCCCGAACGAGGCCGACAGGAGTTGGCGCAGCGGAACCGAGACAAAGGCCGGATCGCCGATGTAGCGATTGCGATCGGCGTAGGCCAGCCGAGTGGCCTCGAGGTAGTGATGCAGGGCCTGCACCGGCGTCATCTGCGAGAGATTGAATCTCGAGAGAATGTTCAGCGACTCTCCGACCGTCGTGCCGCCGCTCGAAGACGGAGCCATGCCGTAGACGTCGTAGCCGCGGTAGTTCACGTGCGTGGGCGCGCGGTCGATCGTCCGGTAGTGGGCCAGATCGCCGATGGTCATCAGCCCCGGCCGCGGGCTCAGCGTCGCCCCGGGCGCGAGCGGCAGGTGGTGCACGGCGCCGACGACGTCGCGTCCGAGCGCGCCTCCGTACAGCGTGCGGACGCCGCGCCGGGCGAGCTGCTCGTAGGTGCGCGCGAGATCCGGGTTGCGCAGGATCGATCCCACCGCCGGAAGCTGGCCGCGGGGCAGGAACATCGCCGCGGTGGAGCTGAACTGGGCGAATCGCGCCGCGTTCTCTCGTGTCTGCTCACGGAAGTTGGCGTCGACCCGGAAGCCACGCCGCGCGACCGTTTCCGCGGGCTTGAGGTCCTGCGCGAGGCCGAGGCTGCCCCACCGGTCGAGCGCACGCTGCCAGGTCATCAGATTGCCGGGTACGCCGACCGACAGCCCGCTCTCGACCGCAGTCGGGAAGGACAGAGGCTGTCCGGTCGCCGGATCGATGAACAGGCTCGCGGTCGCACTCGTCGGCGCGGTTTCGCGCCCGTCGATCGTGTAGACGTGCCTTGTGTGGGCGTTGTAGTAGACGAAGTAGCCGC
>JBOGYN010000265.1:0-7561 GCA_050696855.1 Solirubrobacteraceae bacterium
CTTTGTAGGTAGGCTGGCGCCCAATGCCTGACCCCCGTCGCGTCGAGCTGGATGAGCTGGTCAACCGACCGGGCACGTACTTCAACCCCCAGACCGGAGTGCTGCTGGTCGTCGATGACTCGCCCCAGATCGACACCGAGATCTTCAACATGGAGGACTTCGAGGGCGCCGACTGGGTGCTGATCTCCGACGAGGTGCCGATCGAGGAGCACGATCGGGACGCGCTGCTCGAGCGCTTTCAGATCCACCTCCACGCCGGGGCGGCCGAGGACGAGTCAGACGAGGACGAAGATGAACTCGAGGCCGACACGCAGGAGCCGGGCCGCGAGGATTAGCCCGCCGGACGACGGGTTAGAGCGCTAACCGCCGTTGAGCAGCGCGGCGCACTTCTGCATCTTGGTTACGTCGCTGCCCGCCTTCTGGATGCACTGGCTGTACTTCTGAACCCCACCCGGCGTGGCCGTGCCGCTGCCGGGCGTCGTGGCGCTCCCGGATGACGTTCCCGCTCCGCCCAGGCCCGAGGCGCCGAGGCTGCCCTGAATCGAGGTGATGATGCCTCGGAGCTTGGTGGCGAAGCCGGTGAACGGCTGCACGTTGCCAGGCGCCGTGATCGTCTGGGGCTGGTTGAGGCCCGCGTAGGAGAGCGTCAGGCCGATCCCGAGCGAGCGCAGGCCACCGGCGAGGGTCGAGATCTGGCCGCTGACCGGAACGTCGAGGTTGATCGCAAGCTTGCGCAGCGTGTGGTCGGTGCTGCCGGTCCAGATGTCGACGGTCGGATGCTTGACCTCGGCGGCGATCTTCTGCCGGGTGGCGGGCGAGAGCGTGCCCGGAATCGCGGCCGTACCTGCGGCGCCGCTGGCCGAGGCCTTCTGAAGCAGCGTGCTCAGGTCGCTGAGCAGCGTCGACACGTTGACGTTCGCGCGGATATGGGTGGTCGGGGCACCACCGACGCTGTCTGAGCCGACCACCGATGGGTTGGTCAGCCAGTGCAGCGGTTTGATCCCGAATTTGGCCAGGCCGCTGGTCTGGCCGCTGCCGGCGCTGGCAAAGCTCGAGGCGAGCTTCTGGTAGTCGGCGGCGGGCAGCTGGTAGGCGACGCCGTTGAGGGTGATGTAGCCGTTGGTGCCGGTCGAGACGATGCCGAGCGCGCCGTGGTGACCGAGCGCGTCCACGCTGAGACTGAGGTTGGACTCGGGGAGCTTGCCGGCACCGCGGCTCTGGAAGGGCCCGCTCAGGCCCAGCGAGATCGGCCCCTTGAGCGTGCTCGAGCCCGACGGGCTGAGCATGAGGGCAAAGCTCAGCACGCCGCTCTTGACCGTGTGCTGGCCGCCGAACGTCTGGTTCAGCAGCGTCTGCGCGCCGCTCGAGCCCGAGCTCGAGGTCGAGGACCCGCAGGCAGTGACCAAGATCGCCAGCACAAGCGCGGCCAGGGTTGTGACCCCGCGGCGCCCGGTTCGCCTGGGCAGGGACTTCGTCGTCCGATGACGCAGCAGCACTGGCGCGAATGTAGCATCGAGAGAGTGCGCAGGAGCGCAGTACTTCTGGTGGCGCTGTTGGCCCTCCCTGCCAGTGCCGCGGCCGCCCCCGTACTGGTCCTCGGCCATCACGGGCGCGCCTATCACCGCAACGACCCATTTCTGAGTGGGCCGTCGCTCACGCCTGCGCCGCCGGCATCGCCATCGCCGTCGGCCAGGCCGCGCACGGCGCCCGGCTCGGCCGCAGGGCCCCGGTCAGGATTCACGACCGCGCTGACCCAAGCCCGACACCGACACCCGCGGAGCAGGCGCCGGCCGCGCAAACCCCAGCCGACCGTGCGCAGCGAGCTGACCCGGCTCATGCGCCGGCATGCGATTTCCTCGGCCACCTACTCCGCGGACAACGCCAGCTTCAATGCCGCCCTGGCCGCCGAGCGTCACCTGACGGGGACGCGGCGAGCCGAGCTGACCGCAGTCACCGAAACCCTGCACCAGATCGCGGCGGCTCGCGGCTTTATCCCCTCACGTCTGCCGGCCCTGTTTGAGACCCTGGACCGCAACCGGCAGTGGTGGACACGCGGGCCCCTGCTGGCCGGCGCCCAGCGCGTGGAGTTCGCGGGCTCCCAGCTGGTCTGGGAGTACTACCCGGGTCAGGGGATCCAGATCCAGGTCCTGGGCAGCTTCGGGAAGGCCAACGGGCTGTATGAGTCGGGCGTGGCCGGCTACGGCGCCATGCAGCAGCTCCTGGGCGAGCTGATCCCCCTGGCCGCCCGCCGGGGCGGCGGCGTGGCCTGGGAGTACTACTTCCATTTCGACGGCGGCAGCCCGCCGTGGACGAGCGCGATGTCACAGGCGACCGGCCTGCAGGCGCTCTCAAACGCCTACCTGGCCACCCGCGACCCGTCCTACCTCCAGGTCGCGGCCTCGGCCCTGCCGCTGTTCAGCGCGCCACCACCGACCGGCGTGAAGATCCCCACCTCCCTGGGCACGCGCTACCTCCAGTACACCTTCGCCCCCACCGTCTCGATCATCAACGCCTTTCTACAGACCCTGATCGGCCTCGATACCTACGCCCGGGTGAGCGGGAATCAAACCGCCGCCCGGCTGTTCGCGGCCGGCAACGCCGAAGCGATGGCCGAGGTGCCGACCTTCGATACCGGCGCCTGGTCGCTCTACCAGCCGGGCCTCGAGGACGATCTCAGCTACCACCAGCTGGTCACGGGCTTTTTGGCCCAGCTGTGCAAGATGACCAAGACGCCCGTGTACTGCACCACCGCTCAGCACTTCCAGGCCTACCTCAAGATCGCACCGGTCCTGCGGCAGCTGACCGGGAGGGCGCGCAAGGGGCGTTCGATCAGTCTGCGCTTCCAACTCTCCAAGGCCTCGCACGTCGGCGTGACGATCGCCCAGGGCAGCAGCGTCAAGTTCCTCACCAGCGCAAGCTTCCCCTACGGCCGCCAGGCATTCACCCTCCCGCCGTTGCGCCGACCCGGCACCTACAAGGTGCGACTCGCGGCCACCGACTTGGCCGGCAACTACGCCGCCGTCAACGGAACGCTCCGGGTGACCGGTTAGCAGACGGGCGCATAGACTCGGCTCGCCATGAGGCCGCGGACGATCCTCTACACGGGCAAGGGCGGCGTCGGCAAGACGTCGGTCGCTGCCTGCACGGCGCGCCGCTGCGCGGCGGCCGGTCTGAACACCTTGGTGATCTCCACCGATCCCGCGCACAGCCTGTCCGAATCACTGGCGGCCGAGCTGGGCGGCGAGCCGGTCCAGGTCGCCGACCGCCTGTGGGGCCAAGAGGTCAAGGCCCAGGAGGAGATGGAGCGCCACTGGTCGGGCGTTCAGGAGTGGCTCGGCGAGCTGTTCATGGAGCGCGGGGTGGACCGGATCTCGGCCGAGGAGCTGACCGTGCCGCCGGGCATGGACGAGCTCTTCTCGCTGCTGCGATTGCAGGCCCACAACGAGGCCGGGCGCTTTGACACGATCATCGTCGACTGCGCTCCGACCGGCGAGACCCTGCGCCTGCTGTCCTTTCCCGATGTCGCGCGCTGGTGGATCGACAAGGTCTTTCCCTACGAGAAGCAGATCCTCGCCGCCGCCCGGCCCCTGGCCCGCTCGCTGCTGGACATCTCATTGCCCAGTCAGGCCGTGTTCGCTGACATGGAACGCCTTTCGCAGAACCTGATCGCGATGAACGAGATCCTCCGCGACCGCAAACGCTGCACGATCCGCCTGGTGATGAACCCCGACAAGATGGTGATCGGGGAGGCGATGAGGACCTTCACCTACCTCAACTTGTACGGGTACCTGACCGACGCGGTGATCGTCAACCGGCTCTTCCCGGCCGGGGTCGGGGACTACTTCGCGGCCTGGCGGCGCGTCCAGGAGGAGCACCTCGAGCTCGTGCACTCGGCTTTTGCCCCGGTGCCGGTGTTGAGCGCCCCCTACTTCGAGCAGGAGGTGGTCGGGGCCGAGATGCTCGATCGACTCGCCGACCACCTGTTCGAGGGTCTTGAGCCGGGCGCAGTACTCCACGATGCGATCACCCAGGAGCTACGGGTCGACGAGTCCGGGGCGCGGCTGAAGCTCGCCCTGCCATTCGCCGACAAGGGCGACATCACGCTGAAGAAGGTCGGGCTCGAGCTGATCGTGGGGGTCGGGGGGCAGAAGCGTACGATCATGCTCCCGCCTGCGCTGGCCGCCTTCAGCCCGGCCGCGGCAACCTTCCAAGACGGCGCGCTGGAGGTGCAATTCGATGGAAAGTGACGACGTACTCAGCCGCCTCGAGCAGCGACTGGACCGCGCCTCCGAGGCCGCCGAGCGCCTGATCTCCGAGGCGGCCGCTACGGCGATTCGCAAGCCGCCCCCCGCCGGTTGGCAGCAGCCGGAGCCCGAGCCCGCCGAGCAGACCGCCGGAACGGGCGAGATCGAGCTGCTGCTGCAGGCGATCTACGCTCTGCGCGATCGGATCCCGCCCGACCTCCAGCATCGGCTGGGGGTGGCGCTGCGCGAGGTCCTGCTCGCCCTGCGCGCCTTGATCGACTGGTACCTGGAGCGCAGCCAAGGCCCGAGCCGGCCCTCGTCCGAGGTCCAGGACATTCCGATCCTGTAGCGCGCCCAGACCGGATCGGCTCCCCCGGTCCGGCGCCTACAATCGACGGGTGGCCCGCACCTGGATCCTGACCGGGTCTCCGGAGAACCACGGGGCGACCCGAGCGCACCACTTCGCCGTCACGGTGGCACGTACGTGATCGAGCCGGAGTCCAACACCCGCCGTACGTCGCGGTCACTGGCCGGGCGCATCGTCCATGCCTGGCGCGGACTGCCGCCCGAGCGCCGGCTGGCCGCGGTCGCGGCCCTCGGCCTGTTCGTGACCCTGTTTCTCCCCTGGTACCAGGAGACCGTCATCACCACCGGCGTCGGGACCAAGTTCGCCCTGCCGAGCGCCTCGCTGACCGGGTGGGCGGCGTTCTCGTTCGTCGAGGCAGCGGTCCTAGTGGTGGCCGTCTCGGTGCTCATCCTGCTGTTCGTCCGCGCCGAGGGCCGCGCCTTCCACGTGCCCGGCGGCGATGGCGGCGTGATCTTCGCGGCCGGTCTGTGGACCGCCGTCCTGATCCTGTGGCGGATGTTCGACAAGTCCAGCACCACCGGACACGGTCAATACGTCACCACCTCGGGGATCGAGTGGGGAATCTTCATCGCGTTGGGGATCGCCGCCCTGCTCGCCTACGCCGGCTCGCGGATCAAGCTCGCCCGCGAGCCCGAGCCGCCCCTTCCGGGCGAGCGCCCAGACCAGGGGCGGGCCCGGACAGCCGCCGCCGGCGGGCGCAGCGCACGACAGCGTGGGCGTCCACCCCGCCCCGTGCGGGCCGCTGACCCACCCCGCCAGGACGCCGACCGCGACGCGGGCTGGGTGACACCCGACCCGAGCACTGGGGAGACGGTCGTGGGACCGGCCTCCGAGCCGGCCACCCGACGACTCGAGAACCAAGCCGGCTCCGAGCCGGAGACCCGCCGGATCGAGGACCCGACCGCCAAACGTCCGCGCCGGACCCGACCCGAGGGTCAACCGGGCAAGCGGGGGCTCAACTTCTCAGATCTGGACGAGATCGAGTTCGACGAGCCGCCTGAGGCGCCGACCGTCCGCCAGGCGCCGGCCACCCGCCGCCTGCCCGGTACCGATTAGTACCACCTAGCGGGTACCGGCCTCGGCGTAGATCAGGAAGTAGGCGCTGGCCAGGCCGATGAGGAGGATTCCGGTCAGGATCAGCCACGGGGCCCGGATCATGTGACCCACGGCTCCGACCAGGAAGCCGAAGGCGAGGACGATGATGAGCGCCGTCAATTGCGCGTGCTGGGAGGCGAGGACGAGAACCACCGGCGCTGCGAACCCTATATTTTCAGAGCCTGTGTCCGAGCCAGATCACGAACCCCAGTCGATCGAGGACGTCACGGTCGGCCTGCGGGCGGCCGGGTACCTGCCCGGCGCCAGCACGGCGATCGTCTCCTTTCTGGCCACCAAGCTCGGCAAACCGGTGCTCGTCGAGGGCCCGGCGGGCGTCGGCAAGACCGAGCTGGCCAAGGCGCTGTCGCGCTATCTGGGCCGCACGCTGGTCCGCCTGCAGTGCTACGAGGGTCTGGATGAGGCCAAGGCGCTGTACGAGTGGAACTACCGCAAGCAGCTGCTGCGCATCCAGACGGAGGCCGGTGAGGCCGGATGGCAGGACGTGCAGGATGACATCTTCGGCGAGGAGTTCTTGCTCTCCCGCCCGCTGATGACCGCGATTGCCTCGCCCGACCCGGTGGTGCTGTTGATCGACGAGATCGACAAGACCGACCAGGAGTTCGAGGCGATGCTGCTCGAGCTCCTGTCCGACTTCCAGATCTCGATCCCCGAGCTGGGACGGATCGAGGCGCGCACCCACCCGGTGGTGCTGCTGACGTCCAACAACACCCGCGAGCTGACCGAGGCGCTCAAGCGCCGCTGCCTGTACCTGTGGCTCGATTACCCCGAGCTCGAGCACGAGCTCGAGATCGTCCGGCTGCACTCGCCCGAGCTCGATGAGACAGTGGCCCGCAAGCTGGTCGAGATCGTCCAGCAGGTCCGCGAGCTCGACCTCAAGAAGCCCCCCAGCATCGCTGAGTCGATTGACTGGGCGCGGGCCCTGATCCTGCTCGGTGCCACCGAGATCAACGGCGACACCTTCCGCGAGACGATGAGTGTGATCGTCAAGCACCGCACCGATCTGGACACGGTGGCGGCGCGAGTGGGCGTCAAGCTCGACCGACCCGCCGGCGAGAGCGCCCGTCCGGCCGCGTAAGCGGCCGTGCCCCACCGAGCCGGTGGCCGAGACCCCTCCCCATAACAAGCTCTACGCCCGGATCCCCGACCGTGGTCCCGGGGGCTTCAGCGGCCAGCTGCTGGGCTTTGCCGAGGAGCTGCGGGACGAGGGCATGGCGCTCGGCACCTCGGAGCTGCTCGACGCCTTCGCCGCCCTGGATGAGGTGCCGTGGACCGAGCAGGCCGATTTCCGGGCCGCGCTCTCGGCGACCCTGGCCAAGTCGCCCGAGGACGGCCGGATCTTCGAGCTCGTCTTCGAGCGTTTCTTCTTTCGCGCCACCGAGGCTGAGGCCGCTCGCCACGAGATCAGCGAGAGCCCGTCGCGCGAGGGCGGGTTCGACGTCGACCTCGAGGCCCTGCGCCAGCAGATCGCCGCCGCCCTCCGGGACGGCTCGGAGGCCGCGCTGCGCGACCTCGCCCGGCTGGCCATCGCCGCCTTTGGCAAGGGCGAGGGGTCGGGCGTGCTCGGCGTGGACGTGCAGCGGATCCGGCGGGCGCTGGGGCTGCGCTCCGAGCCCCAGCCCGATCTACCCGCCGACGACCCCCGGCGCGAGGGCGTCCCCCGCGAGCAGCTGCGGCGGTTCGAGCAGCAGTTGCGCCGTGAGCTCGAGCGGGGCCTGATCGAACGGACGGCGAGCCTGCCCCCCAAGCGGCCCCTGACCGAGCTTGACCGGGCCCTCCCGACCGGACCCATCTCGGACCTGGCCGCCGTGCACCGCGTGGTCGCCCAGCTCAAGCG
>JBOGYN010000266.1:0-2725 GCA_050696855.1 Solirubrobacteraceae bacterium
ACCATGACCAGCGACCTCCCTGGGTCAGCACGGAATATGCCCAGACCGAGCACGACCAAGCGGCCGGCGCGGCCGGGGCGTTAATTGCAGCGGCCCGTCCGACGGATGTCCCCCTTCCTCCCGGGAGGACGGTCACATCGAGCTGGACGGCCTTCTGAGTTTCGTGCTACCCCCAAGTCCGGATCCACACACGCCCAACGTCCGCGTGCGGACTCGGTCCCCCGACCCACCCGATGCTAACAAAAGACCTTCGGATGGCCCCGCGCGCTAAATGCACTTGAGCGGACTGTCCAGCACCTCCCGTGGGCTTGGGGTCTGATGCTCGACCGGGTCGTGGAACGACGCCGCGCGGCGCAACTCGCTCGCCACTACCGCGACCAGGAGGGTCTGTCGATCGCGGAGATCGCTCGCCGGCTGGGACGCGCAGAAGCGACCGTCAAGGCGTATCTCTACGATCCAACGGGCGATAAGGCACGCGCGGTCAAGGCGCGCTACCGGGGCATGTGCCGCGGCTGCGGGGCGCCCACCGCGTCACGCAACGGCAAGGGCGACGCCTACGCGTATTGCAAACGCTGTCATCCCGGCGCGATCGCGCCGCAATGGACACGGGAGCGGGTCCGCGAAGCGATGCGCGCGTGGCGAGCGCGCTACGGCGCTGCGCCGTCCTCCTATGACTGGTCGCCCACGCACGCGCGCCGGCGCGGTGGCGAGGCGCTCAAACGACTACAGGCCGGAGAATGGCCCGCACCGTCCACCGTCACCGATCTGTACGGGGCGTGGGCGGCGGCGCGCGCCGACGCCTTCGGCGGAGCCTGAACGCCTGGGCCTCGATGCCGTTGATACACGGAGCCTCGCTTGCGCTTGGTCATCTGGGAACGGGGGCGCCGAAGATCGCCGCAAACGCTACGGCCGTTCGTCTGTGCAACAACAGCAACGCGGGCGTCGGCGCCGGTGGCTGCCGGGCCGGGGGAGCGACAGCGACGTCCGCTTGCAAGCCGCCGCGGATCGGGGCGCCAGCAAGCACTTCGACGACTCTCGCAACCGCGGCATAGCAGGGCGTCCGACGTGGCCTGTCGCCGCGCTACACCGTCGACCACACCACCACGCGCACCTTTGGCGAACAGGGAGGCGCGACCCACGCGCGGGCCGAGACTCGCTTTCGTTTCGTCACGGGGTATCACGGGCGTCGTGCCGTGGGATGCTCCGAGCCCGGCGAAGCAGCTACGGGCGGCTGACGCCCAAGAAAGTCTCGAGGACCTCCTGCGCGTGGGCGGTGGCGTCGTAGGGCATGTCGCCGATCCCGGTGGCGGTCGGCACCGTGGTGACGGGCTCCCACAGCGCACCGCTGTCCCCTGAGGCAAGTGCGAGCAGCGCGTCCCGTACGAACGTGTCGCGGACGATCTGCGCGTCGCTGGCGCCGGGCCGGGTGTGGCCAACGATGCCGTACAGCTCGGTGCCGTGCACGGCGTGCGCTCCCTCGACCGGGCCGACGGCGAGCAGGTGCGCGTTTCCGCCGGCCGCGGCGTGCGCGAGCGCTCCACGGGTCTGCGGCAACGTGAAGGAGAAGTCGGTGAGCAACGCACCACGGACCTCGACAGGAGTGCGTCCGTCGACGTCGTATGCAGCAATGATCTTGCGGGCGCGGCTACGCGGGATGCGGTTCCGATTGGCGAACTCCGCAATCAGGTCGTCGATGCTGCCGGGGTCGAAGTCTTCGGTCCGGTTCAGGACCCACCAGTCGGTCTCGTGGGTCGCGCTGCTGAAGAGGATGTCGACGTCGCGGTGCTCACCGGACTCGAGGACACGCATGGGGTGGTCGGTGAGGACACCATTTGGCTGTTGCCGGTCATCGACGATGGCGATGACCTCGTTGTCCACCCCGTGCGCGGCACCGGGATCTGAGGACTGCGTATTGGCCATCGTCTCGGCGAGCAGGTCCGCGTCCACGGTGAAGAGCTGCTCGGGGTCGTCCTGGAGCCCGAGCGCGGCGAGGACGGCGTGGGCCCGTTGCTCTGCACCCCAGGCCGGCACCTGGCGCGATGGCATGCCGGAGAACGCGGCCAGGTGGTGGTAGAGGCCGTCGGCGGACGGCGCGGCGAGGAGGCTCAGGGCGGAGAACGCGCCGGCGCTGTGGCCCGTGACGGTGACGTTGTTCGGGTCCCCACCGAATCGGGCGATGTTCTCCTTCACCCACCGCAGCGCGGCGATGATGTCCTGCAGGCCGAGGTTCGTGGCCTCTGCGAGTGCGCCGCCGTACTGGGAGAGTGACAGCGCACCGAACGCGCCGAGCCGGTAGTTGATCGAGACGCCGACGGCGCGACCGGTCGCGGCGAGACCGGACGCGTTGGAGGTGGTCTGCGTGTTCGCGCCGAGCATCCACCCGCCGCCGAAGACATACACGATGACCGGGAGAGGCTTGTCCCCGGCGTCGGCGGGTGCCCAGACGTTGAGGTTCAGGCAGTCCTCGCTGAACCCGTTGTCGGCCTCGAGCCAGCTGGTGTCACCGGCCTGGAGCGGCGCCGGCCCCTTCTGGTTGTAGGGAAGGTCGGGGTCCAAGGGCACGACCTTCGGGCTGCGGAAGCGGTCGGCGGTGGCGAACGGGATGCCGAGCCAGGAGCGCACGACGCCCAGTTCGGCGATGTCGGTGCTGGTCATCCGAGAGAGTCCTTTCAAGGATCAGGTGTTGTCTGAGGTTCTTGAATCGTCAGCGTCGGTGGTGGTCGTG
>JBOGYN010000267.1:0-4627 GCA_050696855.1 Solirubrobacteraceae bacterium
ACGCTTGACCGCATAAGGGGCCTGATCTCCGGTACGCCCCGCAGCGTTGGACGCTGGACAGTGACGGTCACGGCCCGCAACGGCGCCGGAGGCGCCAGCACCGCGTCGTTCACCTGGACCGTTGCGAAGGCGTCATCCGGCGCGGCCCGCGCCGCGCGGGCTCGGGGCGCGGCGCTGAAGCTCAGCGCGCACCGGCTGGGTCACCGATTGGCCCGAGTCGGCGTTCAGCTGCGCTTCGGCATCCGGACCCGCCACGTGACGGGCACGCCCCTGGCCTACACCGCCACCGGGCTGCCCGCCGGGGTCGGCATCGACCGCCATACCGGAGTGATCTCGGGCCGGCCACAGGCGCCGGGGTCGCGGACCGTCCGGGTGCGCGTCACCGACCGTCGCGGCCGCGCCACCACCCTCACCTTCCGCTGGACGATCCGCCCGGCGTTGCTTCATCACCACCGCTGAGGGGCCCGGGCCGAGTCGGCCGGGCCCCCCGGTGGTGGCGTGATTTCAGGCTGCGGGACCTCGGCGATCAGCCGCCAAAGTCATACCGCGTGAACGAGCCGTCGCCGGCCAATCCCAGTGCCAGCGCGTCGGCGCCCGCGGCGAACGTGCCCGCGGACGAGCCCGAGGACCCGCCGTTATCCAGAGCGACCTGGGTGATCACTGCCGACGCGTTGCGTCCGACGAAATACGACAGTGGCTGGGGGTGGTCCTGACTGCCTGTGTTGCTGATGCTCGTTTCGGTCGTCGAGTACCAGAGGTCAGTGCCCGGCGCGAAGCCATCGGCGTGATGGGTCACCCCCACCTCTGGCGTTGCGTTCCCGTTGTTGAGCGCGGGGCTGTAGACGAGGTTGGCGAACCCCGAACCGAACTTCGAGTCGGCCGTCAGCCCGGTCACGGTCACGTGAACGAGCGGAGTCTGGCCGCCGTGTACAGCCGTCACGTTGTAGTCGAAGGCCAGGGTGTCCAGTTTGCCCAGCGGGATGTTGGAGTACGCGTGCGCGACTCCGAAGCCGCCCTGGAACGTGTTGCTGTCGACCTTCGTGCCGGTCAGGCGGAGCTCGCCGCCGGCCAGCGACTCCGAGCCGCCTGCGCCGGTGCCGGAGAAGAACCAGCCACCGTCACCAGCTGCCCCCGAGTCGGGGTTGTTGTTGGCGGACTTCTCACCGGGGGTGACGGCTGGGATCGTGACCACGCCGGACCCGGGGTTGGCTCCGTCGCGGCCATTCGTGCCGTTGGAACCCGGCGCCCCCCCGTCGCCCTTCTGTCCCTGCGCTCCCTGCTGGCCGTTGGCACCCGGGATGACCCCGCGGGGCTTTCCGGCGATGGTCAGTGCGGCCCGTATCGGCTTGCCGAGCTTGGCAAAGCCGACCGCCCCGTTGGCGATCTTGTGGTTCGTTACCGCCCCATTGGCGATGTTTCTCGAGTGGATGAACAGGCGGCTTGCGGCGACCGCACTGCCCCCCATGGCGACAAACAAAGCGGCCAGCGCCACCACCATCGAGGGCGACGGCTTGCGAAACTTAAATCGAGACATATCTCTCCTATCGAACCTCGCGCACGCGGATGGCGTGCGGCACATTGGGCGACCCAGCCGTACTCCGCCCGGCAGTCGGTATGCGTCCGCCTTGTGGCGGTGGTTTCTACCTCTTCCTGAATCGGCTTTTCACCGATGCCCCGGTTATCGGTCTCTCGGACAGACCCGATCACCGTACCGCAAGAACTACTGACTACGCAACAAAGCTCATCTTTTCTGACTAACCAGCCGAGGATGCTGGCGCCGCACCGAGCCCGGCCCCAGCCGGGACGGACTAGAGAGTGACCGTCTGAGCCTCGATGGATCCGGCGCGCCACGCCTGAAACGCGGCCACGGCCACGGCCAGGTCCTGGATGGCCAGGCCGGTGGAGTCAAATAGCGTCACCGTGTCGCTAGCGGACCGGCCGCCGGCCTCTCCGGCCAGTACGGCGCCCAGCTCGGTGACCTGCTCGCGCCTGATGAGCCCGGCCTCGATCCCGCCCGTCAGCTCGCCGCCATGGGAGGCCTGCTCCCATTCGTCGCAGAACAGTGCGCACGCCGCTACCGCCTCGACGGTGGCTTCGGCTTTGCCGGGCCCGTCGGCGCCGAGCATGTTGAGATGCAGGCCGGGATGTAGGCCAGCCTCGCTGACCACCGGCGTCGCTCCGGGCGTCACGCAGCAGACGATCTCCTGAGCGAGGGCGCCCGCGAGGCCGCCGACTTGCCAGCCCAGCTCTGCGGCCAACGCGCTCGCGAGCTCGCCCGCCGGGTCAAAGCACACCCCCGGCCCGTATCCAGCGGCCGCCAGGCACCGCGCCGCCCACTGACCGTGAAGGCCGCAGCCCACTATCCCCACCGCGCCTGCCCCGGGCGGGGCCAGCGCTTGGCTGGCCACCGCGGCGACTGCTCCCGTCCGCAGCGCCGTCACCGACCGAGCGTCGAGCAGCATCAGCGGCTGACCGGTGGTGGCGTCCGAAAGGCAGATCACCCCGCTGACCGTGGGCAGCCCGCGCTGGGGATTCCCCGGGAACGACGCGATCCACTTGAGCAGGGCGAAATCATCGCCGCGGGCCGGCATGGCGCGAAAGTCTCCGTAGGGAGGGCTCTGCAGATAGACCTTGGCCGGCATCACCCAGTCGCCAGTGTGGAAGCGCAGGAAGGCCTCCCGCACATGGGCGATCGCCTGCTCGGGTGAGACGGCGTGCAGAACGGCTTCGTAATCAAGGACGGGCAGCGGCGTCACGGGCTCGCCACGATACCCTCGGACCACCGTGAATCGCCGCCCCAAGCTCGAGATCGTCGCTCCCGACGCCGCCCCCGAGGAGGCCGCCGCGGTCGTGGCGGCGCTCGAGCGGTTCATGCGCGACACCGCGCCACCGCCGGCGCCGACGAGCCCACGCCGCAACCCCTGGCAGGACACCGCTCTCTATGAGGGCGTCTCCCGGTCGCCGGATCTTCCGCTGCCCTGGGATTGAGCCTGCGGCCGCCGGAGCGCGGCTCGCTAAAGTTTTCCGCGTCGTCTGCCGATACTTCAGTAGGGGTCTGGCCGGACGGGCGGGGTATGCACAACTTTCCCGGGTCACGGCGGCTCGCTTTGGGGCATGGCCGCCCCCAATCACCGCCCCCGGGCAACAATCCCAAAAGGTTCATGGCATGAGCGTGAGTGCGGTCCGAGCAATGGCGGCCAGAAGGAAGTGGTGGGCGGCACTCCTCGTGGCCCTGGCCCTGACCGGCGCGCTCGCGCCGAGGGCGGGTGCGGTGCTCGTTCACTGGGGCCCCAAGGGGTCCAAGGCGGCCGTCGGCCTCCTCCCCCGCCTCGGAATCAAACCGGCTTCGATTCCCGGCAACTTTGCGCGCCACAGCGCATCGTCGACCGTCAGTTCGAGCGACAAGGGGACGCTGGTCTACCACGGCGGCCCGGTCCTGCACGCGTCGGCTCCGTATCTGATCTTCTGGGACCCGAACGGGGAGATCACGACGTCAGAGAAGGCGCATCTTGAGCAGTACTTCGTCGACACGGCAAACGACAGCCAGATCCTGCCCGCCGTCTCGTCGAACATCTTCGGAGTCGATCGCCAGTACACGGACACGACCGGGTTCGCCGATTACACCCAGGCCTGGTCATTGAGCCACGCGATCACAGATCCGCAGGCCTATCCAAGCGCTGGCCAGTGCGACGTGAGCAGTCGCGTCCCCGTCGGTACCTGCCTGTTCGATAGTCAGATCCAGTCTGAGGTGGCACGTGTCATCAATGCCCGAAGCCTGCCAACTGGGACGAGCGGCTCGGCGCCGATCTACTTCGTGGTCACGCCGCCGAGCGTCGACACCTGCAATGACGGCGGCATCACGGTGTGTGCTGACAACTTCTACTGCGCCTACCACGGCATCTTCAGCTCGAGTGGCCACGACATCCTCTACGCCGACATGCCCACGTACCTGGATTTCCACGACCCCAAGGGCTGTCAGTCCGATGGAAACACGCAGGTCCAAGCGCCCAATGGCGACCAGATCACGGACGTTGTCACTAGCAGCATGAGCCACGAGTTCAGCGAGACGATCACCGATCCGATTACCGACTCCAGCCTAGGCAAGGGCGGCTGGTATGACCCGATCTCGGGCAATGAGGACGGGGACAACTGTGCCTTCATCGGGACCCCGTCCGATCCTGTAGACCCAGCGAAGGGCTATAGCCCCGATGCCTTTGCGCCCACGCTGGGTGGTTCTGCCAGCGCCGGCACTCTGTATGACCAGCTAATCAACGGCGGCCACTACTACACGCAGACCGAGTGGAGCAACGGGAACCTCGACTGCGAGGCCAAGCCTGCGACGGCGACCCTCTCGGCGGCATTCTCGGCTCCGCCAACGGCTGCGCCAGATACGGCGGTGAGTTTCGACGGCGCTGGAAGCTCAAGCTCTGCTGGCTATTCGAGCACCACCTGGGACTTCGGGGACGTGACTACTGCCTTCGCCACCGGAGGTCCGTCCCAGATAACGCACTACTTCAGGGCCAACGGCACGTTCCACGTGACGCTCACCGTCGTCGATGCCTACGGCAACCTAAATGAGTCGGCCCCTCAAACCGTGACCGTGTCTGGCATCGGCGCGTATTTCCCG
>JBOGYN010000268.1:0-11188 GCA_050696855.1 Solirubrobacteraceae bacterium
GCGATTGGCTGAGCACCGAGGAGAGGGCCGGGATGCTTGTGGAGTTGAGCGTGGTGGAACAGCGCTATCGCATCGTCCTGGCGGTCGTGGAGAACCGCCTCTCGGTCACCGACGTGGCCAACGAGCACGGGATCAGCCGGCAGACCCTGCACACCTGGCTGCGGCGGTACACGGCGGGCGGTCTCACCGCTCTCGTTGATCGCCGTTCCAAGCCGAGCTTCTGTCCGCATCAGATGGCTCCGGCAGCCGAGGTGCTGCTGGTGGAGCTGCGCCGCCAGTATCCCGGCTGGGGACCGACCCGATTGCACTTCGAGCTGGCCCAGCGCGGCATGGAGCCGCTCCCAGGGCGGACCAGCATCTATCGGGCCCTGGTGCGCAACCGGCTCATCGAGCCAGGCGTACAGCGGCGCCGGCGCACCGAGTACCGGCGCTGGGAGCGGAGCCGGCCGATGGAGCTCTGGCAGATGGACGTGGTGGGCTTCCGCCTCGCCGATGAGACGCCGGCGGCGATCCTCTCCGGCGTCGACGACCACTCCCGCTTCTGCGTCTGCGCCGCGGTGATGGCCCGGGCGGACTCACGCTCGGTGTGCCGTGGCCTGGTGACGACCCTGCAGCGGCACGGGATTCCCGACCAGATCCTCACCGACAACGGTCGCGTCTTCACGGCTCGCTACTCGAGCTTTCCGGCCACGGTGGACTTCGACCGGATCTGTCACGAACACGGCATCCGGCACCTGCTCGCGGCGCCCTACTCACCGACCACGTGCGGCAAGGTGGAGCGGTTCCATCGCAGCCTGCGAGCCGAGTTGCTCAACCAGCGCGAGCTGGAGACGCTCGAGGAGGCACAGGCAGCCATCGACGGCTACGTGCACCACTACAACACCGAGCGGCCTCACCAGAGCCTCGGAATGCTCACCCCGGCGCAGCGCTTTCAGTACGACGAGGCGGCGCGCACGCTGCCCGAGCTGGAGGTGTCCACCCCGATCCCCGAACGTCCGCAGTTGACCGCGGTGGCGGTGGAATCTGCCGAGGTTGGTGATGATCCCTTCCGTGTCACCCGGCTCATCGCCAAGCAGGGCACCGTGGGCTTTGCCGGCGCCGTCTACAGCATCGGGCGACGCTACGCGGGCCGAGAGGTCACCATCGTGGCCGAGGACGACGTGGTGCGCTTCTATCTCGGCGAAGTCCTTGTCAAAACCCATCCGAAAGGCAACCCGGGGACGTACGTCAAAGGCGCCGCAACGAAGGAGGTGGTTCGGAGACACAAGCTCGTTCGATCAGCTGTCAGTTGAGGGACGTGTCAAATCTGAGCCGGTACTACTTCGTCAAGCGTGTGGCGGAACTAAACAAGGGAGGGGGATTCGAACCCCCGGGCCTTGGCGGGGCCTGAGGTTTTCAAGCTGCGGGGGCGAGGTTCGTGACGGTCCGCCGCCGGCCGAGCCCGTTTGGACAGCCGCCGAGGCAAGCCCGCCGATGCTGGCCGACGGGTGCGAACGACCGCGCGGGAAGGTGTCAACCAAGGTGTCACGATCTAGCGAGAGCAGCCTGGCCGGGAGAGCCCGCCGCGTGTCGGTGCCGATTTAATGTTGACCCCCTGACGCCGGTTGAAAATTGACCCCCCTCACTACAACCGAGTAGTGATCCTGGTGACCGGAATGGCGCCAGGAGGGAGGACGTGCTCGCGGTGGAAGACTGGGCAGAGATTCGGCGGCTCCATTACGGAGAGAAGCTGAGCATCAGGGAGATCGCGCGCCGGCTGGGGCTGGCGCGCAACACGGTGCGCACGGCGGTGCGCCGGCCGACACCGCCGGTGTACGAACGGCCGCAGCGGGTGGCGGCCTTCGATGAGTACGAGCTGCGGGTGCGGGGGCTGCTCGCCGAGCATCCGCACATGCCCGCCTCGGTGATCGCCGAGCGCGTGGGCTGGACACGATCAGGCTCGGTCTTCCGCAGCCGGGTGCGCGAGCTGCGCCCGCTCTACGTACCGCCGGAGCCATACCAGCGCACCGAGTACGAGCCCGGTGAGCTGGCCCAGTGGGACCTGTGGTTCCCGCCCGCGGACATTCCCCTCGGCGACGGCCAGACCGCCCGGCTGCCGGTGCTGGTGGGCACGAGCGGCTACTCGCGCTGGCTGGTGGCGCGGATGATTCCGTCCCGGGAGTCGGCGGATCTGCTCGCCGGTCACTGGCGCTGCCTACTCGACCTCGGCGCGGTGCCGCGCGCTGGCGTGTATGACAACGAGGCGGCGATCGGGCGCAACCGCGGACGCGCCGGCACCACGCTCACAACGGCATTCCAGGCCTTCCGGGGTGTGCTCGGGATGCGCGCGATCGTGCTCCGCCCCTACTTCCCTGAGGGCAAGGGCATTGTGGAGCGCAGCAACGGCTATCTCGAGACGTCGTTCATGCCCGGGCGCAGCTTCACCGGGATCGATGACTTCAACAGCCAGCTGGCGGAGTGGCTCGAGCAGCGTGCCAACCGGCGGATGCACCGCATCCTGCGCTGCCGGCCCACCGATCGCATCGCCCATGACCGGGCAGCGATGCTGGCCCTGCCGCCGGTTGCACCAGATGTCGCCTGGCGGCAGAGCACCCGGATCGCCCGCGACCACTACGTGCGTGTTCACACCAGCGATTACTCGGTGCACCCACAAGCGATTGGCCGCCGCGCCGATGTGCGCGTTGACCTCGACAGCGTGGTGGTGACGGTGAGCGGCGACGAGGTGGCCCGCCACCGCCGCTGCCTGGTGAAGCACCAGACGATCACCGATCCCCTGCACGCGGCGGCCCGCACGCAGCTGCAGCGCGACCGGCTGCACGCTGCGCCGAGCGCTGCCGCACTCGACATCGAAGAACGCGACCTGAGCGTCTACGACCGCATGCTGGGGGTGGCCTGATGAGCGCCACCAAGGACCTGGTGTACCTCTGCCGGGAGTTGAAGGCACCGGCGCTGCACTCTGCTGTGGAGCGCCTTGCTGAGCGTGCCCGCAGCGACGGCTGGAGCCACGAGGAGTTCCTCGCCGCCTGCCTCGAACGCGAGGTGGCGGCGCGGCAGAGCCACGGCGGCGAGCACCGCGTCCGCGCTGCGCGGTTCCCGGCACACAAGACCTTGGAGGAGTTCGACTTCGACCACCAGCGCTCGCTCAAGCGCGATGTGGTGGCACACCTCGGTGCGTTGGACTTCGTTGCCGCCAAGGAGAACGTCATCTTCCTCGGACCGCCCGGCACCGGGAAGACACACCTGGCCACCGCCCTGGGGATCCGCGCCTGCCAGGCCGGCCACCGGGTGGCCTTTGCCACGGCAGCGCAATGGGCGGACCGACTCGCCACCGCGCACGGCCGCGGCGAGCTCTACGCGGAGCTGCAGCGGCTCAGCCGCTACCCGCTGCTGGTGATCGACGAAGTGGGCTACATCCCCTTCGACGCCGAGGCCGCCAACCTCTTCTTCCAGCTCATCTCCGCCCGCTACGAGCGCGCCAGCGTGCTGGTGACCTCGAACAAGCCGTTCGGACGCTGGGGTGACGTCTTCGGGGACGCGGTGGTGGCGGCGGCGATGATCGATCGCCTTGTCCACCACGCCAGCGTGGTGACCCTCAAGGGCGACAGCTACCGGCTCAAGGATCGCGATCTGGGAAGGGTGCCCACCGATGACGCCGCGTGAACGCACCACACGCGGTGAAGCGCCCAACAACGCGCCGCTGAGACGGCCTACAAGCCCCGCTGCACGGCTCCGATGACCTGGATGACCTGGCCAACCCACACACGGAGGAGCAACCCGACGACCCGGTGAAGGGGGTCAATTTTCAATCATCAAAAAGGGGTCAGTTTTCGACCGTTGACAACACCGCGACCCTCGAGCCATTAGGGGTGGTGTGGATTGCTCGCCTGCAGCTGTACAGCTGACCCCGTTGCGCAACAACCACGCTGCGTACGAGCTCGAACTACGCACTTCGATCACTGACCCATCCCTGGCCGTCAAAGGTCCATAGCACGTCGAATCGGTTGGAGTGATTGTCGGGACCTGGTTCGCCAATCACGATGGCGTGTGAGGAGGCGCTGTCAGCAAGGACAAACGCTCCATCGAAGACCGATTCGAACGCCGGGGCCGCAGCCCCTTCGCGCCACGTAATCCCGTCCCAGAGCCAGGTGGACCTGCTGCCGCCGGCAGGGTCTCCCGTAGAGATGAGGACGACGTCCCCTGTAGCGGGATCCTGGGCCATGGTGGGGGTCAACGAGTCGTAGGGCGGCGGACCTGTTGCCGTCCGCCTCGACCACGTCAGCCCGTCCCAAAGCCACGTCTCAGTGCTGCCATCCGGGGCTCCGAACAGTGCGAGGACTCCGCTGCCGACGCGGGGAGCGGAATCGGCGCCGACGGTCGTGAGAAGCGGCGCAGCGAGCTCGACCGGGAGGGCCTGCGGTAGATGGCGAAGGGTCCAAGCGTGTCCATCAAACGTCCACATTCGGGTTTCGGTTGTAGTCCCACTGCCGTCGTGAATGTGGGTGAGCAATACGACCTGTCCAGATGTCGGGTCAAAGGCGAGGGCCTGAACTGATTCCACGCGGCTGATGCCCAGGTCGGCCAGGCGAGTCCAGGCCGTCCCATCCCAACTCCACGTCTGGGTTGTTAGCTGGGTCTGGTCTGATCCGACCAGCAGACACGTGTGCGTGCGGGCGTCGTACACCATGAGATCGTCAGCCAGCGGGGCAGGGTGGGTCATCGGCCGCCGACTGGTCCAGGTTCGACTCTGAAACGTCCACGTATCGTCCACCGACTGCGCCGTGTCGCTGGGGGCTCCGCCGAACAGCACAACCTCATGCCGCACGGCGTCGTAGGCCATCGCGGTGCGAAACCGTGGGCTCGGGATCGGGCCCGTCAAGCGTTGGGGGCCGGTCCCCACTTGCGGTGAGGCAGAGACTGAGTTCGAGGAACCGCTGGGGCCCGGTGCGTTGCGGAGGTTCGTGGTGTGCGTTGCGAGCACAATCGCCGCAACGCCGATGACCGCAGCGACTGCAGCGACCCCTGCGACAAGACGGCTAATGCCGAGGCGCCGGGGCGCTGGCCGTTGTACGATCCTGTCACCTGTCCCAGGCGGAGGGTCGGTCGAGGTCGACTCGGCGAGGAAGGCGCGGAGTCGATCGTCGAGGTCCTTGTCTTCACTCATTTCGAAGCTCTTTCCGGAGAGCGCCCAGGGCGCGGTGCAGGTGGCTTCGAACGGTGCCAGGGCGGCAGCGCATGAGGTTGGCGCACTCATCGAGTGAGTAGCCGAAGTGGTAGTGCAGCAGTACAACCGCTCGTTGTTGGCGCGTGAGCTTGACGTACGCCTCAGCCAGTTGTGGATCTGACGGGTCGGGCGCGGGCAGCGCGGCCGCAGCAACGAGCGTGGCGTCATGCCTGCGACGGCGGCGAACGCCGCTCCCTCGGCTGAGGCACGTGTTGACGCAGATCCGCGTCAGCCACGGCCCTGGGTCGTCATGGCCCTGGGTGTTTGACCAAGACTTCCAGGCCCGGAGCAACACCTCCTGGATGGCGTCCGAGGCCTCCTCGGGATCGCGCAGGATCGTGTAGGCGATGCCGTACAGTCGTCGACTCTCGCGACGAATGACCGTGTCGAAGACGTGATCCATGCCTCCCTCGATGGTGGTGGTGGCCGTCGCGAGCATGGCGTACACGAGCACGGGGTACGTAAGAACCCACGGGATCGGCATCTGGTTTACATGCCCGTCTGGGCTGAGGGTCTCGGGCCGTCAGAGCGACCCCAGGTGACCTGCTGGAGGGCGGTCGCGCCGGGTTTCAAGCTGGGACGGGCGATTTCCGCGAGCGGTCGGGAAGGGCCGCGTGAGTTCAGAAGGCGGCTCGGAACCGGCCGCAACTGGCCGCCAAAGCGTGCCGGTGGCCGCGCGCGAGAGGGTCGGGGTGTTCCTTGCCTTTGCGGGCGCTGGCTGGCTGCGCCAGCGCGATCGCTTAGTTGGTTGTTACCACCTTGAAGATGAGGACGTACGAGAAGTCAGTCCCGTCGACTTGCACGGCGTAGCATCCTGGGGTCTGCACCCACATCCCACCTGGCGAGGTTCGGTAGCCGTCGGTCCCTTCGTTCAGGGTGGGTCCGGGGGGAATGACGAGTGCGCTTACAAACGGCTGCTCACCGAATCCGACAGGTCCCTGCGTATCGATCCTCGATCCGCGAATTAATACTGGCCCGTCGTAGGCAGGGCTCACATACCAAAGAGTCTTCGGGCCGAACCACCCGCCGTCTTGCGAGGATGAGGTGGCGGAGGTGACGCCCGTCGCCGAGAAGGTACCCAGCGGCCGGACGGGCTCGCCAATACCAAGGGCGATGCCTCCAAACGCCACGGTCGCGACTTCGGATCCCGGCGAGGAACGGCATGGTTGCCCAGGCGGGACGGTTGGGAGAGCGAGCGCGCGTGCCAATGCTCTCGGCAAGCCACCGGAGGGCGCGTCCCGGGTGCTGCACGTCGATGCGAGGAGGTCGCAGATATCGCTGTACGTCGTTAGCGCCGGAAGCGGGTTTCCCGACGGCCGGATGTCGGCTGGGATCGCCGTTGTGTTGACTGTCGCCAACCCTGCGCTCCTAGTCGGGGCGGTTGTCGGGGTCGGCGAACAGCCGGCGACGGCGAACGCGATCAGCGCCGCGGCCGCCCCAGCCCGCACCGATCGCGAGCTAAACGCCATGTCCCTATTGTGGCTTGACCGTGCTGCCCGACCGGCTCCGATGGGCCCTCGAGCTCGACCTGCCGCGTTCTCTTGCAGCAACCGCTCCGGCCCTGGAGCCACGCCCCACTGCCTCGACCCCAGCGATCTACCAGACCGCGGGCCTAACGTCCGCCAGCGGTCGGCAACGGCCGGGTGGGTTCCGAGTGGCGGCAGTCTCCGTTCGCCGACCCTCGCCGGCGGCCGCCTGCTGCCACCAACGAAGGTGTCAGAGAGGATGTCAAGGCCGGACACCGAGCATGGTCCGCGGTGGCGTCCCACGACGTCTCCCGATGACGCACGGCGACCCGGAGTTACCATCGAGCATATGGTTCGCGACCGCAGCTGGTTTGCCGTCGATGGTGAGCTCGAGCCATTGGCCTACGAGGGCGACACCAGTTTCCGGTTTCCTGAGCGTATCGCGCAGCACGTGCTCGAGCGCTTCTCAGGCGTGGGTGACTGGGTGCTCGATCCCTTCTGCGGATTCGGCACGACGCTGGTCGTCGCCGAACGCCTCGGTCGCAACGCTGCAGGTATCGAGATCGACCGCGGACGCGCCGCGTTTGCAGCGACCCGTGTCAGCGACCCATCTCGCGTCCTCCACGGTTGCTGCGCAGACATCGAGCCTGGCCGGTGGCCACTCTTCGACCTTGTGCTGACGAGCCCACCGTATGGAAGCTTCACCGACGGTTCGCGCATCGACGCTGCGGACGATTACGTCGCTAGCGCAACGAGACTGTTCCACCAAATCGCTCGCGTTCTCGCGCCGGGCGCGGTACTCGCCGTGGAGGTCGCGCAGGCGCGCGAGAGCGCGGCCACGCGTCCTATCGTGTGGCACGTCGGTCGGGCGCTGTGTAGCCTGTTCGTCCTTCAAGAGGACATCGTGCGCGTCAACACCGGCGCTACCGAGGCGGGCCTCGGCTACGACCATAGCCACATCTTGGTCTTCCGTAACGAGCATCCGTGATGCTCGCGGGCCTACGGATCGCCGGGGTACATTTCGGGATGCTGGCCTGGTCAGCGTTCCGCTGTCTCGCCTCGGGGACCTCTACGCCACCTCGCTGGCCCCCGCCGTCGTGATGGCCGCGATGCGGTGTGAACCCGACGACTCGGGAGTCGACGCCGTCCGCTGAGGGCGAGGAGGGCGACCGTCGGAGCGACCGGGCGAGGCGTGTCGCGCGTCGCGCCACGAGAAGCCGCAGGCAGGGTCCTCCTTACTTTTCGGCCTTCGAGAAGCTCGCATGGGCACACGAACCTAGCTTCGGCCGGGTACTGGTGATTGGCACGACTGGTCCACTTGGGGCTGTGCTCACACTACGGCGCCTACTGCTGGCGCTCTTCTTGCTTTCGTCGTTGGCGTGGTCGCGAGTTCAACGTCCCACGTTGAACGCTTCGTGGCTGGCCAGGCTGAGGCTGAGGAGCTGACATCGGCAGGCTTGCTCTGGCACTACGACGGTCCGGCCAACTTTTCTCCGGTTGATGGAGGCTCGACTCCTCCGGGGGGCAGCCGTGGTTTTGAACTGGAGCACAGCCGAATCGTCTCGCTGATGTGGGCCGCTCCGTGAGATGGTGTAGCAAGTCATGTAGCAACCCGTGATTGCTCGCCAGGGTCCGCCCTTGAACGCCCGTGACCGCAGCAAGGGGGTCTGGCCTCCAAGCTTCCGCGAGCGTATAGCCCCGTTGGCCCTAGACGTCTCTGGAGCTCACCGCGCGCTCGCGGTGAGGACTGTCGCTGCCGCTGACGCTCTGATCGAGCAGAGCGGGGTCAGCTTGTCGAGTCCGGGTGACCGCCCGGGGCGTCCGCGGCATGGGGCGTGTGAGCTGCCAATTAGCCGGAGGCAGGGTAGGGTCGGGCCTTTCGGCGTGCTCACCGCGGAGATCGTGAACACCAGCATCGCCGTCGGACCGCCGGGACGAGCCGCCGCTCCCCCACGCCGTGCGCGCGAAGGTCCGATCAGGGCAAGCCGAAGCTGTCAGACCTGCTTCGACATCCCGCCATCACGCAGGAGGACTGCGGAGCGGTGGATTCATTGGCATGTACGCGCCTTAACAATAGTTTACTGAATATTCATGCCTGGAGGGCGCATAGTCACCGCGGGGTTCGGCCCAATGCGGTGGCGCTCCGCTCGCCTCAGCCATCCGCTCCAGCGAAGGTGAGTTTATGAGGCAGGCCATGGTCGGAAATGCCCAAAGGCGACAGGAGACTTACCTAACACGGCTTCGGTTGTTTAGCATCGTCACCGCCTTAGTGGTGGCGATGGTCTCAACAGTTTCGGTCAGCAATGTGCTGGCCGCGTCGGCAACACCGGTGGCATCGCACACGGCCGATACAGGGTTCAAGTGCGTCACCACGAGCGCCAATGGCACAGGAGATGGCGTTTCAGCCGTCCTCAGTGCTAAGCAGTGCTACAACGGGGTGTCATCGCATTCAAGCGTGCAGGCTGCATCGTGCAACTGCTCCTCCACCGACGGCACCTCTGGCGACGGCTCGTTCGAGTCCACCACTTGGGGAAGCTACGTACGGGGAAGCCTGGTGCTGAACATCCGACTAGTCATGACGGCCTCGGGCACTCATTCCGGAAACGTGACGACAAGTAACAGAACTGGCGAGGGCAACGTCACCACGAGGCCTTTCGGGTCAATCGCGAGCAGCGAGTTTTCCCTGAGCGCGCCAAAGGGCTTCGTCCTTCAGATCACCCAGACAAGTCAACCAAGCTTGGGTGCAAGTTCGAGCGCCACGCAGTGTGAGGACGAGAGTTTTACATACGTGGAAGTTCTGGCCTACAACGACCAGATCTCCGGTCAAGTATGCTGGAACGGCAGCGCCGCCTGGACCAACTATTTGTCAGGAAGCTGCTCGGTATGGGTTCCTGGTCCGCCGGGTACGTCCTGCGAGTCGTACTACACCTACGAGCAGGGACGTGGAACTTATTGGGATTACCCCAACGGGGTATTCCACGAGGCTCTGCTCTTCGGCCTTCAGCAAGTCTGCGACCATCTCTACATCGAAAACAAGGGCAACCAGCCTGCGGTTTTCGGTCGGAGGTACGGCTGCTGACATGGTCGAGTACAATTTCTCCCCGGAAATCATCGTCGTGTTTCTAGCGTCGGTGTCGATCGTTGTCTTGGTAATATGGTGGTTCTTTCGCCACTTCCGACGGCAGTCGCACTGATCCATTGGGGCGGGGGCTTCGGCTCCCGCCTCCACACGTCGCGAGGTCTCGCGAGAAGGTTTGGCATAGCCCTTACCCAGCACTCGTCGAGCAATTCGATGTCGTCCACCCGGGAGGCGCCGCTCAAGACCTAATACAGCGAATGGCCAGGGTGGCGGGTGTCGAAGGCTGCCGGAGGCCTCTGCATCGACTCGGGGGTGTACGGGTCGTGGTGAAAGGCAAACGCGGCTACGACAGTGGGATGTCACACGCGAAAATGCTCGTGGAGTTGGGGCGAGCAAAGTCGAATCGCAAGGCTGATGCTGGCATTCGCGCGCTAGACAATCCCAAACCGCTTGGGGTCGTCGCATCAAGCGCGGCAGGCCCAACACCGATGCGAACTACCAGCTCGGACCGTCGAGGTCTCCCGTCGACGGCTCGCTGCGATCATGGCCGGTGCCGATCCCGATTCGCCCTGAGTCGAACGAAACGCCGCCGCGATCAGTCCGACGATGGCTCCACGCCCTGGTGACGGAGCAATTCGTGGCCAACCGCCTCCCCCAAAGGCGGAAGGTGCGTTGCGACGATTTCCCACATCAGCGCTCTCGAATGCTCTGCGACACGGGCAAAACCTGCAATCGCCTTCCAGCGAATGTTGGGGTGGCGTGACGTCGTCTCCGCTGACAGACGGCTGGCAGCATGCGCAATCCATCTCAATCGTTGGACCGTGGCGTCAAACACCAGATGGTCGTCCAGACTGCTGGCGCCGCTCTGGGTGTCTCGGACTACCTGGATCAGTTGATCCGACAGGGATTGCAGTCGCCGATGGTCGCGCTCGGCTGCGCTGTGGGGCCACCGGGGCGTACCGGTGACGGGCAGAGCATCGCGAAGCATGAGAGCAGCGTGGGAGCCTTCGGGTCGGTCTGAATTCCGAGGAATCACGAACACCTCAACCGGATAACCTAACAACGTTTCGAAATCGATCCGCAGTTCGGAGAGATCGCGAACATCCCGATCTGGCGCGAGGTCGACGATGAGATCGATGTCACTTTCCGCGTCGGCCTCTGCCCGCGCCACCGAGCCGGTGACGCGGATGTTGGAAGCTCCGTGGCACCCCGCGAGGTCGGCGATCTCTGTCGAAAGTTCGAGGAGGAGGGACATTGTCGGAGGGGGCTTGGCCATGCGGTCAAGGTTAGGGCGGTCCTCATTCTGCCGCTAGCAGGGTGTTGATTTTCGATCCCTGAGACCCACCCGCTGGTGACTCGGGTGTGCGAGTCTTCGGGTGACGCCGTCAATGAGCCCCGGAGATCCAGCATGCGTGGCAGCAC
>JBOGYN010000269.1:0-19427 GCA_050696855.1 Solirubrobacteraceae bacterium
CCGCCGTCGAGCCGGTGGCCGCGGCGCGGGCCGCCGAGATGCAGGTGATCGTCACCGACCACCACGCCCCCCGGGCCGACGGCCGGCTGCCCGACTGCCCGATCGTGCATCCGGCGCTCAGTCACTACCCGTTTGCCGGGCTGTGCGGGGCGGGGGTGGCCCACAAGCTCGCCACAGCGCTCGGCGCCGATACCCCGAATGATGATCTCGATCTCGTCGCCCTGGCCACCGTGGCCGACCTGGTGCCGCTGATCGACGAGAACCGGCGCCTGGTCCGGGACGGGCTCGCCGCCCTGGCCAACACCGCCAAGCCGGGGCTGAGGGCGCTGATGAAGGTCAGTAAGGCTGACCCGTCGGCGCTTGACACGGGAACGCTTGGCTTCCGGCTGGCGCCGCGCATCAACGCCGCCGGGCGGCTGCGCCGAGCGGATGCCGCCCTCGAACTCCTGCTCACCGAGGACCCGCGGCGCGCCGCCGAGATCGCCGCCGAGCTCGATTCGCTCAACGCCGAGCGGCGTGCCGTCGAACAGCGGATCCTGTGGGAGGCCGAGCGTCAGGTGACCGAGCTCGGGCCCCGCAGCGCGTACGTGCTCCACAGCCCGGACTGGCATCCGGGCGTGGTGGGGATCGTCGCCTCCCGGGTGGTCGAGCGCTACCACCGCCCGGCGATCCTGGTGGCGACCGACGGTGAGCACGGGACCGGCTCGGGGCGCAGCATCCCGGGCTTTGATCTGCTCGCGGCGCTGGACGCCACGGCGGCTGGTCTGGACCGTTACGGCGGCCATCGGGCCGCCGCCGGGCTGACCATCGCCCGCGAGCAGATCGAGGCCTTCCGGGCCGCCTTCGAGGCTCACGCCGAAGCGGTCCTGACCCCGGAGATGCTCGAACCGCGCGAGCGGATCGATGCGATCGCGTCCGGCATCGATCTCGGGCTGGCTGTGGCCGAGGAGCTTCGCCGGCTCGAGCCCTGCGGGATGGGCAACCCGTCGCCGCGGCTGCTCGTGCCCGGCGCGCGCTTCACCGATGTGCGGCCGATGGGGGAGGAGGGCCGTCACGCTCGGTTCGCCGTGTGCTCGGGCGGCGTCCGGGCTCGCGCGGTCGCCTTCGGGTGCGAAGACCGCCTCGCCGCCGAACCCGGCCGCCCCCGCGACGCCACCTTCCGTCTGGAGCGAAATGCATGGAACGGCGCCGTCGAGCCGCGGCTGGTCCTGCGCCACGAGCAGCCATGCGCGCCGGCCGCGATCGAGCTGCTGGCCGAGCCCGAGGACTACCTGGCCGCCGTCCTGGCCGAGGTCGATGCCCCGATGCCCGGCGCGCCCGCCGGTCCGAGTGCGGACGCCGGTTCGAGTGCGCCCGCCGGTCCGAGTGCTCCGGCCAGCCAGGGGACTCGGGTGGTGCTCGACCGCCGCGAGCAGAGCCCGCTGGCCGTGCTCGGTGACGCCGTCGCGGCCGGTCAGACCGTGCTGGCCGTAACCGCCGACGTCCCCCGCCGGATCACAGGCCTGCGCTCGCGTTGCGGCGGTTTTGCCCTCGTCTCCTACGCTGCCCTGGAGCAGGATCCGGGGCTGGTGGCGCTCGGGTCGCACCTGGTCGCGCTCGACCCGCCGGCCGGACAGCTCCGGGCTGACCTGCTCACGGCCGGCGACGGCTTCACCTCCTGGGCCTGGGGGCAACCTGAGCTACGCTTTGCAGAACAGATGCATGAGCTTGAGTACGGCCTTCGTACTTCGCTCGTCACCCTCTATCGCGCCCTGCGGGCGCGGGAGCGGGTGATCGGCGAGGAGCTCGAGCACCTGCTCCGCGGTGAAGGTCCGCACGGTCGCCCGGCCCGCTTGGCCGGCCGGCTCGTGAGGGTGCTGACGGAGTTGGAGCTCGTCAGCCTCGACCGGGATCTGCCGGCCCTGGCGATCGCAGGCTCGGCGCCCACCGCGCTCGAGCGCTCGCCTTCGTACCGGGTCTACGCCAAGCGATACGAGGACGGACAGCGATTCCTGAGCAGCGCAAACCCACCGCCAAGCGGCTGAGCCGGGCCATCGGCCGCGGCGATGCCGGCGCGGGCGCGTCGGCCGTCTCGACCGTCGTCATCCCTTCGCGTTCGCCGGTGGATCGGGTCACCGACCCCAAGTCACGCACGCTGGTCCAGCGCACCGACCTCTCAACCGTCGAGCGGGAGATGCTGGCCGACCTGTTCGCGATCGTCGAGGAGCACGCCAGCCAGGCGGCGATGACGATCGATCGCGACCGCGTTGAGGAGGCGTTCGTCTACTCCTGTGACCACCACGCCGATCAGCGCCGGCACTCAGGTGAGGACTTCATCAACCATCCGGTCGGGGTGGCCAAGATCTGCGCGGGGATGCGGCTCGACACCGAGACGCTGTGCGCGGCCCTGCTGCACGACACCGTCGAGGACACCAGCGCGTCTCTGGAGGAGGTCTCGGCCCACTTCGGGGAGGAGATCGGCGGTCTCGTGGACGGCGTCACCAAGCTCACCGGCCTGACCTTCCAATCCCGCGACGAGGCCCAGGCCGAGAACTACCGCAAGATGGTGGTAGCGATGTCCAGTGACATCCGCGTGATCCTGATCAAGCTCGCCGACCGCCTGCACAACATGCGCACGATCGCGGCCATGACCAAGCAGAAGCAGATCGAGAAATCCCGCGAGACGCTCGACATCTACGCCCCGATCGCCCATCGCCTTGGTATCCACGCGATCAAATGGGAGCTCGAGGATCTCGCCTTCCAGACCCTTCACCCCCGCAAGTACACCGAAATCAAGGGGCTGGTCGCCCAGCAGCGCGAGGAGCGTGAGCGCTACGTCAACCAGGCCGGCGAATACGTGGCCCGCGAGCTCGCGGCACTCGGCATCCACGCCGAGATCTCCGGCCGCGCCAAGCACTTCTACTCGATCTACGCGAAGATGACCAAGAAGGGGCGCGAGTTCAACGAGATCTACGACCTCACCGCGATGCGGGTGATCGTGGACTCGGTCAACGACACCTACGGGGCGGTGGGCGTGATCCATTCGCTCTGGAAGCCGCTGCCGGGGCGCTTCAAGGACTTCATCGCGATGCCGAAGTTCAACCTGTACCAGTCCCTGCATACGACGGTGATCGGTCCCGAGGGCCGCCCGCTCGAGATTCAGATCCGCACCCGCGATATGCACGATCTGGCCGAATACGGGATCGCCGCCCACTGGATGTACAAGGAGGGGACGGCCGTCGGCGGGGAGCGTGCCCGGGGCCTCAGCGACCCCGACTCAAAGCTCAAGTGGCTGCGTTCGCTGCTCGACTGGCAGCAGGACATGAGCGATCCCAAGGAATTCATGGAGACGCTCAAGGTCGACCTGTTCGAGGACGAGGTCTTCGTCTTCACCCCCAAGGGGGAGGTCAAGTCGCTGGCCGCCGGCGCCACCCCGCTGGACTTCGCCTATGAAATCCACACTGACGTCGGACACCGGTGCGTGGGCGCCAAGGTCAACGGGAAGATCGTCCCGCTCTCCTATCAGCTGCGCTCCGGGGACATCGTCGAGGTCCTGACCTCCAAGCGCGAGCGTGGCCCGTCGCGCGACTGGCTGGCGCTCGTCAAGACGACCCGGGCGCGCAACAAGATCAAGGCCTGGTTCAAGGCCGAGTCGCGCCGCGACACCGAGCACTCCGGTCGCGAGCTGCTCCAGGATCACCTCAAGAAGCAGGGCCTGCCCGCCCAGAAGCTGGTCGGCTCGCCCTTGCTGGCCGACATCATCCGCGAGATGGGCTTCCGCAAGGCCGACGACTTCTACGTCGCGCTCGGCGGGGCCAAGATCTCGGCCAAGGTCGTCGTCAACAAGGTCATGCAGCGCCTCAAGCAGGGCGAGGCCGCCGAGTCCGAGCCGACCGCGGCCGACGATCTGCTCCAGACCAACCGCCGCCGGACGCGCCCCACCACCTCCTCTTCGCGCTACGGCATCTCGGTGGACGGGATCGACGAGGTCATGCTGCGCCTCGCCAAGTGCTGCCGGCCGGTCCCCGGGGATCCGATCGTCGGCTACATCTCGCTCGGCCGGGGGATCACCATCCACCGGGACGACTGCCCCAACGTGGTCGTGCTCAAAAAGGATCCCGATCGCTTCACGCCGGTCAGCTGGGACGGGGATGCCGACACCGCCTTCCGGGTCGAGATCGAGGTCGACGGCTGGGACCGCCACCGGCTGCTCGAGGACATGTCGCGGACCTTCGCCGAGGCCGGGATCAACATCCTCGATGCGCATTGCCAGGTCAACCATCCGATGGTCAAGAACCGCTTCGTGGTCGAGGTGGGGGACACCCGTTCGCTCGATCAGGCGATCAGCCGGCTGCGCAACATCGACGCCGTATTTGACGCCTACCGCGTGACGCCCGGCTCGGGCTGATCGCCGCGTCCGCCGGCCTGGCGTGAACCGGTGCCGCCTCGAGTGCCTCTGAGCGGCGCCGGCGGAATGACGCCTACGGGCGCCGGCGGAGTGACTCCTACCCGGTCCACGCGCGCCACCGGGATCTTGGTCAGCATCACCGCCTGACCGGTCGGCAGCGTCTTGATCTCGTTGGGATGGACGATGAACCGCTCTACCGCCCGGCGCGTCCCGCGGCTGGCGCCGGCGGGCGCGAACGCACCGCGGAGCTGGTGGGTGTCCTCCCACACCCGCTCGGTGCCGGTCATCTCGGCGATCGTCTGCGCGGAGCTGGGTACGTCCTGGCGGTGAATGATCTTGAGCCCGGTCAGACCGAGGACCTGATCGCGAAAGCCGCGGGCGGCGCGCTCGAGGTCTGACAGCTCCTGGGTGGCCAAGAGCACGCTGATTCCCGACTCCCGGCCCCGGGCGAGCAGCGCCAGCAGCTGATCGGAACGTAACGCCGAGAATTCGTCCACGGCGACGATCGCCAGGGGATGCTCGATGCCCGCCGCGTCCTCGAGGCGGTGACCGCTGGCGCTGACCAGATCCTGGATGGCGAGCGTGCCGAGCTGGGCGGCCAGCTGGCCATACCGGCTCGAGTTGAGGCTGAAGAGCACGACCTCTGGGCCGTCCAGGGAGCCGCGCAGATCGATCCCGCCTGGTCCCGGCATCAGGAACGGGCCGGCCGTGCCCTCACTGAGCAGCGCGAGCCGGGTGCCGAGGCCGCGCACCGCTGAGATCTGATCGCTGGTCAAGCCGGTCAGGTACTCCTGGACCCGGTCGGCCTCGGCGCCACCGAGCCGACGGACGGTGGCGGCGAGCCGCCGGGGCTCCATCAGGGCGACCACGCCGGCCAGCGACGGCTCGGTGCCGGTGCCGTGGAGGACCTGGAGCGCGATCTGGACGTAGCGCTCCGCCGCCCGCTGGTAGTGGGGTTCGGTGAAGCGCTCGGTGGCGATGAGCTTGTCCTTGAGCTCGGTGGGGTTGCCGTGGGCGAGCGCGTTCCACCGGCTCGGGCCATCGGGGGTCCAGAGGGCAAACGGCCGCCCGGCCGCTCGTGCCTCGGCCTCTAGGGCGCGCGCGAAGTGCGGTGAGCCCTTGAGGTCGATCGCAACCACGGGCCGGCCGTGCGCGATCTGCTCGCCGAGGATCCGCAGCAGCGTGGTCGACTTGCCCGCCCCGCTCGCGCCCACGATCAGGCCGTGGGCGGCCAGCTGTCCCGGTGTGAGCCAGACGGCGCGACCGCGTTCGTCGCTGCCGAGCTTGAGCTGGCCGGGCGTGGCCGACGCCGCCTGGCCGGCGCGCCGGGCCGCGGCGCTTCGCCAGGCCGGCACGCCCCAGCTGACGGCGATCAGCGCGGCCACGGCGATCAGCGCCCAGGTCACCGGGATCGAGATCAGGACCACGAAGGCGGGCAGGGTCCAGTAGGGGTGGCGCCGGGGACGTGCCGGTGGGGCCATCAACCCCGCTCCGCCGCCTGGGACGGTTGGACCGGACGCCCGGCAGGCGGCCCGGCGCTGCGCGCAGCTCCCCGCTGGCCGGTGCGGCCATCTGTCCGCTCCCCGGTGCGCCCGCGCGAGATCCCGCCCGCGCCCGGGCCAAAGGCCACCCGCTGCACGTGCACCAAATCGGTCAGGCCGAGCGCGGCAGCCGATCGCTCGATCGCCCGCCCGACCTCGGGACGATCCACGAGATAGAGAACGGCATCGAAACGAGCGTCGATCGCGTAGCCGCCCAGAATCTCCTCGCGCCGGCGCGGGGTCTTGGAGCTCAGCTCGAGCTCAACGGCAACCCGGTGTCCGGTGGCCGTCTCGAGCAGAAGATCGGGGTAATGCCGCCGCTCGCCGCCCCCCGGTCCCGCCCCGAGGACGCGAACTCCGTAGGGCTCCGAGAAGCGCTCGGAGCGCCGGTCGGCCGACCGCATCTGGCGCTCGGATACGACCCCCCGCGTCGCTCCCAGGGCGCCGCGGTCGGCCGCCAGCCATAGCCAGGCGAGGCCGATGTCGTGCTCGTAGGTGGCCAGGTCGACGTCGCGGGGGCGCGAGAGCGAGCTCCCGATCGCCGCCAGCCCCGCGCGGTCGATCTGGTACCACCCCCTCCCGGCGAGCCGGCGGTCAGAGCGCAGACAGCCGGCGTGGGCCAGGCCTCTGAGACGCCGCGCCGCCGCCCGCGGCGAGATCCCGAGCAGCGCCTGCGCGTGGGCAGCGAGCACGAGCCGATGCTCGGCGGCGAAGGCGAGCAGCCGAAGATCTGCCTGATCCACATATGAGAGAGCGTGCCGCGGCCAGGTTTCACCCGTGTTGGGGCCTTTTACGCCGCCGATGGCTGCAAAAGCCCCAACTGGCGTCTGGGCCGCCCCAGCTCCTAGCGCGCCCGTCCCGCCCGGACGGTCGCCTCGACTCAGAGTCCGGGGTGCGGCTCAGAGCTCGTGTTCACGACCTGGAAGTCGCTGCCGTGCAGCCGATCCAGCGCGTGCAGGGCCGAGTCGTTCCAGCGCCGATCGGGCGCGCCGGAGATGTACCACGGCGAGCCGTTGTCGGCCAGGATCAGTCCGTAGCGCTTGAGCGCCTGGGCGACGACGCGGGCCTGACCGGGGAGGCTGGAGATGTTCACGCTCGCCTTGAGCCTGACCCGCAGGCCCATCGGTGGGGCGGACGGGCCGCCGCACCCGGATGTCCTGTGGCGGGCGGGATAGACATAGTGCGGGCCCGTGCATGGCGCCGTGAAGCGCAGGGCGTGGTCGATCGCGCCGGCCGCGACCTCGCTGTAGCGGGCCAGGCCGGGGAGGATCGGCAGGCCGGCCGCGTCGGCCGAGGTCCAGCCCGCCGGGCGCAGGTGATCGGAGTTGAGGTGAAAGATCGCGCCCGAGCCGGCATTCCAGTGGTCCTGGTGGGGCTGGGCGGCGAAGAGCTCATAGTCCGTGCAGGTGGTCCGGTCCAGCACGAGCACGTGCCGGTCGCCGCTGCCGTGGGGACCGCCCTCGATCGCGACGCCCGACGGCAGCGGGTAGCGGTGCCCGTCGGACTCCGAGGCGTAGGTGAAGTGGACCGGCAGCCGGCGGACCGGATCAGAGACGACGGTGAAGGGAATGCCGTTGGGAGCGCCGTTGTAGACGGTCCCGAAGTCGGGATGGACGGGCGCGCCGAGCCCGATCCGAGCGACGATCGAGGCCGAGTCAGCGGCCACCGGGAGCTGGTCGACCCGCTGGTTGAAGGCGTTGTCGGCCGGCAGGACGCGGCAGCCCGCCACGGTCGGGGCCGGAGTGCCGGCGGCCCGGCGGGTCGCGCCGCCATTGCCGGGGCTCGCACCGGCGTGGGCGGCGACCACGAACCCAAGCGCGACCAGGACGGCGGTGATCACCAGACGCGGGGACAACCGCGAGGCCATCAGGAGACGACCAGCATGCCACCCGGCCGGGTGGAGAAGGCGGCCTCGTTGACCTCGCCGATGTAGTCACCGTCCACCTGCAGCGGGAGGGCCCGGTCATCGAGCGAGGTGACCCGGAACTGGTCAACGCCGCTGAACGGGTGCACACGCCGATGGCGGGCCAGACGCGTCCGCCGGGACAGCGAGCGCCAGGTGATGGTCGGGACGTCGATCGGGCTCGCGCGCTGGAGAACGACGCCGGCCAGATCGCCGCTCTCCAGCGTGGCACCCTCGCCCATGTTGACCGGCCGCTCCCCGAAGTAGGTGTAGGGCTCGGCGTTCTGGACGATCGTGGTCACGCCGGTCACCTTCTCGTCGCCGAAGGCAGCCTCGAGCCGCGGGGGACGGACCAGGTAATGGCGGTTGAAGGTCCGCACGCCCGTCCAGGCGTAGTACCACTCACCGACCCGTGCCTTGAGACGGGGATGGGCGTCCACCCGCTCGACGACGCTGGCGTCGAGTCCGACTCCGGCCGAGAAGAGGAAGTAGCGCTCATTGACCAGACCGACGTCGACCCGGCGAGGGTGCCAATCGTGGGCGAGACCCAGGAGGTGCTCGGTCGCGTCTACCACGTCGGTGGGGATGCCGAGGATCCGGCAGTAGACGTTGGTCCTCCCGCCGGGCAGGCAGCACAGCGAGGTTTCGGAGCCGACGAGCCCGTTGGCGGCCTCGTTGACGGTGCCGTCGCCGCCGAACGCCACCACCACGTCGTAGCCCTCCCGCGCGGCCTCGCGGCAGAGCTCGGTGGCGTGATCGCGGGCCTCGGTGTTGACGGCATGAACCTCGTAGCGGCCCCGCAGTGCGTATACGACGAGGTTCTTGAGCCGGTCAGAGACCGTGGTGGCGTAGGGGTTGACGATGACCAGCATGCGCCGGGACGGCGTCGAGCCGTCCTCGAGCGCGAGCATCGCCTCCAGACGCCCAAGGGGATCCGTTGCAGTTGTCATTCGCGTTGCTCAACACCAGCTGAGGCCGGGCGTTACGCGTTGAGGGCAGACAGAATCACCCGCCGCGCGTCCGATATGATGGTTTGCACATAGCAGTACGCATCCAGAGGGGTGGAGGGAAATGGCCCTTAGAAACCCCGGCAACCGCCCGCAAGGGAACGGTGCCAATTCCATCAGGCTCCAACAACACAAAGGCCTGGGAGATGTGGAGAGGGCGGTTTTTCAACCTCCGACCACAGACCCCGGCGGAGGTTTTTCACATATGCCGCCAGAGTCGCTTCGCTGCAAGGAATGCCAATCGGTTTACCCGCTCGACGCGCGTTACGTGTGCGAGCGCTGCTTCGGCCCGCTCGAGGTCGCCTACCAGTCGCGGGCGGGCGCCGACCCGGCCGCGCTCAAGCGCCGGATCCAGGCCGGACCCCAGTCGCTGTGGCGCTACGGGGACTTCCTGCCCGTGCCGGCGCCGCCGGCGGGGGCCCTGCCGGCGGGCTGGACGCCGTTGTTGCGAGCCGATCGGCTCGCCGCGGCGCTCGGCCTCGGGGAGGTGTGGGTCAAGAACGACGCCGCCAACCCGACGCATTCCTTCAAGGATCGGGTCGTATCGATCGCCCTGGCCCGGGCGCGCGAGCTCGGCTTCGAGACGATCGCGTGCGCGTCGACCGGCAACCTGGCCAACGCGGTCGCCGCCCACGCCGCTGCCGCCGGGCTTGAGTCCTACGTGTTCATTCCCTCCGACCTCGAGGAACAGAAGGTGCTGGCCACCGGCATCTACGGCACCCATCTGGTCGCGGTGCGGGGCAACTACGACGACGTCAACCGCCTGTGCACCGAGCTCTCCGGCGAGCACGACTGGGCGTTCGTGAACATCAACATGCGCCCCTACTACGCCGAGGGCTCAAAGACCCTCGCCTATGAGACCGCCGAGCAGCTCGGCTTCGAGCTCCCCGACCGAGTGGTCGCCCCGATCGCGTCGGGCTCGCTGTTCACCAAGATCGCCCTGGGCTTTCAGGAGTGGATCGACGTCGGCCTGCTCGAGGGTCAGCTCCCGGTCTTCCACGGCGCCCAGGCCACGGGCTGCTCGCCGGTGGCGACCGCGTTCGCCGACGGCCAGGACTTCTGCCGTCCGGTCAAGCCCGACACGATCGCCAAGTCACTGGCGATCGGCAACCCCGCCGACGGCCCTTACGCGCTCGATCTCGCCCGCCGCACCAAGGGCACGATCGAGTCGGTGACCGACGACGAGATCCGCACGGGCATCACGCTCCTGGCCCAGACGACCGGCATCTTCACCGAAACCGCCGGAGGCGTGACCACCGCGGTGCTGGCCAAGCTGGCGCAGCGGGGGATCATCGAACCGTCCGAGCGCGTGGTGCTCTACATCACCGGCGAGGGGCTCAAGACCCTCGACGTCGCCCGGGGCACCTTCGAGACCTGGGAAATCGACGCCAACGTCGAGTCCTTCGAGCGCGCCAACGCCAGCGTCGGCGCTCTGGCATAGGATGGCGCGGCCATGGCGGTGAAAGTCAAGATCCCCACCCAGTTGCGCGAGGCGACCGGTGGTGAGTCCCAGGCCTCGGTCGAGGGACGGACGGTGGGCGAGGTCCTCGATGCCCTCTACGCCCGATTCGGCGAGCTGCGCAGCCGAATCGCCGAGGACGGCGGGCTCCGACGTTTCGTCAACGTGTACGTCGATGGCGAGGACATCCGCTTCATGGATGGCCTCGACACCCAGGTGAAGGACGGTGACGAGATCACGATCCTGCCCGCCGTGGCCGGCGGCTAGCCCACCCGCCGGACCGGTTGTGCTAGATCCGTGGCGTATAACGCATGGGATCCAGCACAACCCTCGACCGCAGCCCCGTTAGCCCGAGGCGGGGGCGCCCAGACCGATCGGGCAGCTGACGCCGGTTCCACCCAGGCCGCAGTAGCCCCACGGATTCTTATGGAGGTACTGCTGGTGGTAGTCCTCGGCGTAGTAGAAGGGGCCCGCGGGCGCGATCTCGGTGGTGATCTCAGCAAAGCCCGATCCCTGCAGGCGCTCGGCGTACGCCGCGCGGGAAGAGGCGGCGAGCTCCCCGTCCGCTTCGGTGCCGAAGTAGAGGGCCGAGCGATACTGGCTGCCGACGTCGTTGCCCTGGCGCATGCCCTGAGTGGGGTCGTGGCTTTCCCAGAACAGGCGGAGCATGTTCTCGTAGGAGGTCTGCGCGGGGTCAAACACGACCAGCACCGCTTCGGTGTGGCCGGTGCGCCCGCTGCACACCTCCTCGTAGGTGGGATTGGGGGTGAAGCCGCCCGCGTAGCCCACGGCGGTGGTGTGGACGCCGGGGGCGGTCCAGAAGATCCGCTCCGCGCCCCAGAAGCAGCCCATCCCGACAACCAGCTGCTGAAAGCCCTCAGGGAACGGGGGGGTCATGGGGGTCCCGAGCACCGCGTGGCGGTCGGGTACCGAAATGGGCTGCGCGCGGCCGGGGAGGGCGGCGGCAGAATCAATGGTTGACGCTTTAGGGCGTAGTCCGAACATGCTCTTCAGGTTACGACACAGCTCTTACCAGTCAGAAAACGCGGACGCCCGGGGCGGGCGACGCCGGACCGGGCGCAGCGGGCGCTCACATCGCTCACAGGACGAGCGTCCGGTAGCGGATCGCCCCGCGGGCCACCGCCCAGCACTCGACCGAGTCATGGACGAGCAGGAAGAACACCGCCGCCGGGCCCGCGCCCCGGCGGACGCTGCGGGCCCCGGGGGAACTGCGGGCGCGGCGGCGCAGTGCGAGCAGGTGGCGGGTGATCAGCAGCCGGCGCAGCCAGGGCGGTCCGGCCAGGGCCAGCAACGAGCGGTAGAGGAGGTAGTGCCACACGTTCCAGAACCGGCCTCGGTAGAGCATCGATCGAGTCCCCGGATGGTCGGCGAACACGCGCACCACCGCGCTCCAGCGGGCGGCGCGGCGCAGCATGCCGGAGACACCGATGGGCTCGACGGCGTGGTGGACGACCGCGGCGGGGACGAACACGGTCTCGCGCCCGGCGGCGATCGCCCGCCAGGCGAGATCGGTGTCCTCACCGGACGGCTGACGCCCGAAGCGCTCGTCAAAGCCCCCCAACGCCTCGAGCACTGCCCGCGGGTAGGCGATGTTGCAGGTCTCGTACTGGGGGCCGAGGCCTTCGATCCGCACCGTGTGCGACAGCAACCCGTCGCGCTCGAGCTCGTCCGGGGCCGGGCGCGTCGGCCCCTGGAGCACGGCGCCCGGATGCGCCGCGGCGGCGGCGAGGATGGCCGTGAGCCATTGCGGGGACGGCTGGCAGTCGTCGTCGGTGAACGCGACCAGTGGCGCGACCGCCTGGTGCCAGCCGAGGTTGCGACCGCCCGCGGGGCCGGCCGTGGTCTGCAGGCGCAGCGTGCGCAGCGGCAGACCGCCATGGGCCTGCTCGCGGTCAAGAATCGAGGCGGTCTCAGGACGGGAGCCGTTGTCGACCACCACCACCTCGAACCGGTCGGAGGCGATCGTCTGGGCGCGCAGCGCGGCCAGCAGGCGGGCCAGCCGCTCGGGCCGGTTGTGGGTCGAGACCACTACCGAGACCAGCGGTGGTGGCGGCATGCGGGCCATCCTAAGCCCATCGCCCCCGGCCAAACAGCCGGCGTCCGGAGTCGTCGGGGGGGCGGTTGGACAGCCGGCGCCCAACCGCGAAGCCGAGCGTCTCGAGCAGTTCGATCGCGGCGTCAGCTGCCTCCGAGCGGCGCCCCCGGCTCAGCCCGGCGCCGGCGTTGACCGCCGAGCGGGCGCACCGCCGGGCCAGCGCGCGCGCCCCGGGGGCCGGAAACTCGCCGGGATAGCGGCGCTCCAGCCACGCCGCCCCGGCGCCGTGACCAGCCACCTGGGTCAGCAAGGCCGCCAGTGTGGGGCGGCTGGCGTGCTCGACCAGCGCGCCCGCGCGGACCTCGAGGCCCCAACCGGCCGCCGCCAGGCGCCAGCACAGGTCGGCGTCCTCGCCGAAGCGGGCCTGGGCATCAAATCCGTCCACGGCGGAAAAAGCAACGCGGCGGACCGCGCAGTTGGCGGTCTGGGCGTAGGGGCGGCCCGTGCGCGAGAGGGTCCTGTCCTGGCTCATCTGCCCCCGCCCGGCGCTGTGGCGAGCCGCCCGCGTGTCGCGGCTCGGCGTGTCGCGAATGCCGCCGGCCAGGACCGCGGTGTTCGGACCGGGGGCGGGCGTGAAGTAGGCCTCGAGCAGGCCCGGGCGCGGCCGGGCGTCGGCGTCCAGGAACACGAGCCATTCCCCGCGGGCCTCGGCGGCGCCGCGGTTGCGGGCCGCGCCCGCTGCCCGGGGGCCCGCGGCAACCACCCGTCGGACGCTCGCCGGGAACGGCACGGCCCGCGCGCCGGTCGGTCCATTGTCAGCCAGCAGGATCTCGTCACCGGGCGCCAGCGTCAGCGCCAGCGATCGGAGCGCAGCCAGCACCGCCTCGAGCTGGTGGTCGGCGCCGGCAAAGGGGACGACCACTGATACCGAGGGACGCGACCCGGGAACGTTCACGCCCGCGGCCCTCGCCTCACCGCGACCGCCAGCCGCCGCTCGAGCGCGGCGTGGAAGGCGTCCTCGGTGAACCGGCCCGCCGTGATCCGACCTCTGGCCACGAGCCGAGCCCGGAGCTCTGGATCACCGGCCAGGCGCGTGACCGCGGCGGCGAGCTCGCCGGCCTGACCGGGCGCAAACCCCAGCGAGTTGACCTCCGGCGCGAGGTATTCAGCGGCGCCACCCCCGGCGCGAGCGGCCACCACGGGTCGCCCGGCGGCCATCGCCTCGAGTGCCACCAACCCCCAGGGCTCGTGCCACGTGACCGGGAAGAGCAGCGCATCGCAGCTCGCGTACACGCCGGCGACCTCGTGCGGGGGCCCGGAGCTGAAGCAGACGCGGTCGCCGACTCCGAGGTCGTGCGCCAGCGTCTTGAGCTCGCTCAGGTGGCCGGAGTCGCCTTCGCCGTGCACGGTCAGCCGCGCATGGTCGGGCAGCAGCGCCAGCGCCCGCACGGCGGTCGCGATCCCCTTGCGGGGGTCGATCCGACCGCAGCACAGCAGTCGCCATCCCCAGTCGGGCGCGGCCGGGACGCCGGCCAAGAGCGCAGCGGCCACGCCGGGGTGATCGACCGTGGCGTCCGGCAACCGCCAACCCGCCCCCCGCGCCACCGAGAGGGTGTGGAGGGAATTGAATGACCACTCCCCGGCGAGATCGAGGCGCAGCCGGGCGGGGATCCCGACCAGGGCCGAGACGACCGGCGCCAGCACCCTCCCGAGCCATCGCCCGGGTCCCCGCCAGCGCCGGCTCCAGCCGTCGACTCCGGGCCCGTAGTTGACCCACTCGTCACCGACGACGGCCAGCGCCGGAACTCCGGCCCGGCGTGCCTGTTCGAGCAGCGAGAGCGAGAGCCCGCCCATCGCCCACCACATCACCACGTCGGGATCAAAGGCGGCGCGATGGGCCGCGAACACGTCGGCGTTGGCGCGCTCGAGGGCAACGCAGGCGCGCAGGCCGCCCGGCGGGAACTCGTGCGCGCGCCAGTACCAGCGCAGGTCGCGGTGAACGTCATCGGCGGGCGCCGGAGCGGCGGTGAGCCGGTCGGTCGGGTCCGGACCTGTGGTGAGGACGCGGACCTCGTGGCCTCGGTCGCGCAGCGCCCGCACCGCCCCGGCCCAGGTCGTCTCGTAGCCGCCGATCGACCAGGGCGGATAGCGGCTACCGACACACAGGACCCGCACCGGGCGCGGTCACACACTCGGCGCGGCCAGCGGCCGGCCGAGGACGTGTCCGAAGGCTTCCCGCAGCAGGCCACGCTCCTGCTGCCACGTGACGACGGCGGTGACCAGCGTGTAGGCAGCCAACTCGGCCAGCGCCCGGGGGAGCGTCCGAGACCCGGGCGCGAGCCAGCGAAGCATGAGCACGAGCGCGGCCGCCGGCACGGTGGGCAGAAAGGCGCGGCCGGCGTGGCGCAGGAAGCCAAAGCCCGGAAACAGCTGACCGAGGTAGTAGGCACGCAGGGCGAGCGCGCCCAGCGCCTGAGCGGCCACCCCGACAGCAAAGCCCGGCAGCCCGAGGGCCACCAACAGCGGGATCCCGACCACGAGGAAGATCACGGCGGCAGTGACGGTGACGACGGCGATCGGTCGCGTCCGGCCGAGGGCGCGGAAGTAGGCCGTCCAGTTGAAGCCGACGTGATTGATGGCCGCGGTGACCCCGTAGACCTCGAGCAGCAGGATCGCTGCGTGCCAGCGCGTTCCGATCACGAGATCGATCAGGTCGGCCCCGAACAGTGACACGCCGACCCCGAAGGGAACGCCCCACATCAGCGTCAGACGGTTGGATTTGATCAGTGACTCGTAGAGCACCTCGGTTCGGTCGCGCACGGCGCAGATGGCCGGGTAGAGGGCGCCGGTGAGCAGCTGATCGACACTGTCGGTGAAGCTGACCACGTTGTAGGAGAGCGCGATCACCCCCACGGCGGCCAAACCGAGGTCCAGCTTGGCGGCCAGCGCCGCGCTCCAGGCCATCACCGTGCCGGCCAGGCCGGCCAGCATCAGCGGCCCCGAGAACGACCAGTAGGAGCGCAGCAGGCCGGGTTCCCAGCGCAGGGCCAGGCGCAGCGGCGAGCGCCAGACCGCGACCGCCGAGGCGGCGCAGGTACCGGCCGCCATCCCGCCCACGAAGGCCCAGTAGCCGGCTCCGGCCACCGCCAGCAGCACCGAGGCCACGAAGCCGACCACCGGGTCAACGGCTCCGAGCAGGCGCTGGTGCAGGAACTCCATGCGCCGGTAGTAGACCCAGAGCGGCGCCTGGAAGACCGACACCAGCAGGGTGAGCGCGACCACGACGCTCGGCCACAGCAGCTGCGGCAGGTCGTAGATCAGGATCAGCAGCGGCACCGCCAGTGCGATCAGCGCTACGCAGCCACCGGTGACCACCAGCTCGACGGTGAACGCCCGCTGGAAGGCGGCGACCTGATCGGACTCCTCCTGTTGGACGAACTTGTCGCCGACACCGGCCTGCTTGAAGAACAGCAGCGCCGAAAGGGATACCGCCAGCACGCCCCAGACGCCGTAGTCCGCGGGGGTCAGGAAGACGGCGAGCACGAACCCCCGGAGCAGCGTGAGAGCGCCGAGCGCGCCCGTGAAGGCGGTGTTGATGATCGTGCCCCGCGCCGCCCGGGTGCGCAGCGACCCCGAGAAGGCGAAGCGACCCGGTGCGACGTCAGCCATGGCGCAATGCCCAGTCGTAGGGCACGCGGTCGCTGAACGGATCCAGCCGCGCGATCTCCTCCGGGTCGTGGGGCTCGGTGGCGCAATTGGCCACCACGGCTGCGGTGGTGCCCTCGCCCTTGAAGCCGTTCCAGACCAGCGGCGGGATCGTCACCAGCGCATAGGCGAGCTCGCCGAGGTGGATCTCCTGGACGGCGCCCCGGGTCGGCGAGTCTTCGCGGTCGTCCCAGCAGACGAGCTTGACCATGCCGACCGGAACGGCGTAGTTGAGCGTCATCCGACGATGAACGTGCCAGCCCTTGACGACGCCCGGATAGACGAGCGAGAAATAGATCTCACCGAAGCGCTCAAAGGTCGGATCATCGGCGCGCAGCATGGGCAAGATCGCCCCGCGCTCATCGGGGATCCGGCGCAACTGGGTGACCCGGACATCGTGGATCTCGGGCATGGAGCTACAGATCGTCGCGGTTGGCGAGGCAGAAGTCGACCGTCTCAGCGATCGCAGCGCGCAACCCATCGCCGGGGGCGAGCCCGGCCGCCGCCAGCCGGGCCACCGAGACCCGGTAGGGCTCGGGGCGATCGTCGGGCGCCTCGGGGGCGTCGAGCTCTGGTCGCGCTCCGGTGCGGCGCTCAAACGCTTCGGCGACCAGACCGGCCAGCTCGAGCACGCTGGTCGGGACCCCTGAGCCGAGGTTGTAGGTCCCGGGGGCCAGTACCGACGCGCCGGACTTGTCCGCCCCGCAGGCGGCGGCGATCGTGGCGCAGACATCACCGAGGGCAACGAAGTCGCGCCACTGCACCCCCGAGGAGAGCAGCCGCAGGCGACCGGTCAGCGCCCCCTGACGGGAGAGGTCATTGGCCACCAGCGACCAGCGGTCGACGCCGGGGTCGGCCGGCGCCCCGACCGAGTTGGTGAGCCGGAAGACGATCCGCTCGCACGCGTCCCCGGCCAGCGCCGCGATCACGTGCTCGGAGGCCAGGCGCGAAATCGCGTAGGCCGAGCGGGGCTCGGGCCGCATGTCCTCGTCGAGCGTGGCGCCCGGGCGCATCCGCTCGCCATAGACGTGGACGGTCGAGAGGTAAACGATCCGGGGCACGCCCGCGGCCCGGCAGGCCCCGGCCAGCCGCTCGGAGGCGAGCACGGTCGCGCCGAGGGCGACCTCTGGCATGCGGGCCGCCACCACCTCGTCTTCGCCGGCCAGATGGACGACGGCGTCAACTCCCGCGCACGCCGCCGCCAGTGCAGCGGCGTCGACCGTGCACAGGTCACAAACGGTCTGCGGGATGCTCAGCCACCGGGCCGCCTCGCGCACCAGCGCGGAGGCCTGCACACCCTCCTGCACGAGGGTCGCGACCAGGCGCCCGCCGATGTACCCGCCCGCTCCGGTGATCAGTACCTTGGCCAGGAGCGGGACCTTATCCGGCGCCCCGCTCATAGAGGCGCTCGCACAGGGGGGCAAGTCCGCCGTCCCAGTCATAGGGCTCGGCCGCCGCCCGGCAGGCGGTGACCGTCTCGGGCCGCTGGGCCAGCGCCAGCCCGCGCAGGCACGCCTGCGCCAGTGCGGCGGGATCCCCCGGCGGGCACAGGGTTCCGGTTACGCCCTCGGTGACCAGCTCCTGGGGGGCGGAGTGGGTGGTGGTGACCAGCGGCGTCCCGCAGGCCAGTGACTCCAGCAGGGCCATCCCGAACGAGTCGTGAGTGGAGGGCAGGCAGGTCACCCAGGCCCGGCCGTAGCGCTCGGGCTGCCGGTCGACGGCGCCGACGCCCAGCGCCCGAACCCGCTGGCGGACGCCCGCCGGGCCCGCTGCCAGGAGCGGCTCGACGTTCCCGGGCCCCGACAGCCACAGCTCGACGTCGGGCTCCAGGGCCGCGACGGCGGGCAGCGCCGCCAGCAGGACCGAGACCCCCTTGCGGGCTTCGGTGATCGCGCCCGAGAAGAGGATCACGGGCCGCGGCGCTCGGGCGGGGGCCGGGGCGAAGGCGGCCAGGTCGACGCCGCCGGGGACGACCACGCCATCCGTCCGGCCGTAACCGGCGCTGAGGGCGTCGACGGCCGTGCGCGACATGGCGCTGTAGACGTCGATCGCGGCGATGACCCGGGCGGCCGCCCGCGCCTGGAGCCGACCCTGCTGGCGCCACCATCCGGGATCCGGGATCCCGAGGTCGGTGACGACGGTCCGGCGCCCGTCGCGGCGCAGGCGGGCTGCCCGGATCGACGCCACCGCGTCGTGACGCCCCAACGAGTGCACGGCGTCAAAACGCTGGGCTGCCAGCCGAGGCAGCAGCCGGCGGCCGAAGTCGGCCTCGTGGCGGTACTGATCGGCAAAGCGGCGGCGCAGGCGGACGGTGGTCACGCCCCGCTCAACGGTGGTGCCGGCCTCCCAGGCGGCCGAGTAGTGCACCACCTCGTGGCCGCGGCGCCGCAGCGCGGCCGCCAGCTCGGGCAGGAAGCGCTCGGCGCCGCGCCGCACCTCGGGCCAGCAGAAGGCGTGGGTGAGGGCGATCCGCACGGGCGCGCAGACTAATGGAGCACCCGCCGACGGCCCGCCCCCTACAGTGGCCGCGATGCCGAGTGTGAGCGTGATCGTCCCGGCCCGCGACGCCGCGGCGACCTTGCCCCGGACCCTGGCGGCGCTCGCCGCCCAGCGCTACTCGGGGGAGTACGAGGTGATCGTCATCGATGACGGCTCCCGGGACGCCACCGCACAGCTCGCGCGCGCGGCGGGCCCGCCCGTGATCGTGGTGCAGCAGCCCCAGCTCGGGCCCGCGGCGGCCCGCAACCGCGGGGTGGAGACGGCGCGCGCGCCGCGGCTGGCCTTCTGTGACGCCGACGTCTTCCCCGGGCCAGGCTGGCTGGCGGCCGGGGTGGCGGCCCTCGCCAGCGCTGACCTGGTTCAGGGCCGGGTCCAGCCCGACCCGGAGGCCGCCCGGGGGCCGTTTGACCGCACGCTCTGGATCGACGCCGACGTCGGCCTGTGGGAAACCGCGAACCTGTTCGTGACCCGGATCGCGTTCGAGCGCGCGGGAGGCTTTGTCGAGTGGATCGCGCCCCGCCGAGGTAAGGCTCTGGCTGAGGACGTGTGGTTCGGCTACCGCGCCCTGCGGGCCGGCGCCCGACCCGCGTTCTGCGCCGCCGCGCTGGCCGATCACGCCGTCTTTGCCCGCCCTTGGACCGACTACGCCGCCGAGCGCACCCGGCTGCGCTTCTTCCCGGCGATGGCGGCCCGGATGCCCGAGCTGCGGGGGGCGTTTCTGCACCGGCGGGTGTTCCTGAACCCGCGCACCGCCCAGCTGGACGCCGCCCTGCTCGCGTTGGCCTGGGCGACGCACCGGGGGCGCCCGGGAGCGCTGCTGGCCGCGCTGCCCTACGCCCGCAGCGTGCGCCGGGCCGCGGTCGCGCGAGC
>JBOGYN010000270.1:0-2412 GCA_050696855.1 Solirubrobacteraceae bacterium
CTCGAGCGCGAGCAGGACCGGCGGGGCAACCTCTAGGCCGGGAGGCGGAACCGATGCGATACGAGCGCCGCGGCCAGATCCCCGACAAGCGACACGTGGCGTTTCGCGAGAACGGGACGCTGCTCACCGAAGAGGTGATGGGCTTTGAGGGGTTCTCGGGCAACGAGTCGATCCTCTACCACGTCCAGAGCCCCTGCCGAGTGACCGAGCTGGGCACGTTTACGCCCATCGCCCACCGCGAGTGGGTGCCCAGCGCCCATGCTCACCGCCTGTTCGACACGCGCGCGGCCCCGGCGGGTGGGGACCCCGTGCTCGGACGACGCGTCCTCATGTTCAACGACGACGTCGAGATCGCGATCGCGCGCCCTACCGAGTCCCAGGAGTACTTCTATCGAAATGGTGAGGGTGACGATGTGGTCTTCGTCCATGAGGGTTCGGGCGAGGTGGAGACGACCTTCGGCACGCTGCCCTACCGGCCCCGTGACTACATCGTGCTGCCGCGCGGGACGACCTACCGCTTCCGGCCAGACGGCGAGCAGCTGTGGCTGACCTTCCACACGCCGGGTGAAATCGAGACGCCCAACCGCTACCGCAACCGCTACGGCCAGCTACTCGAGCACGCGCCCTACTCGCAGCGCGACTTCCATCCGCCGACCGAGTTGGTCACCCATCGCGAGGGCGGCGATCACGAGCTGATCGTCCGTGTGCGTGGCGGCTATCAGCGTTACGGGCTGGACTACAACCCGCTCGATGTGGTCGGCTGGGACGGCTACGTGTACCCGTACACCTTCAACGTCGACGATTTCGAGCCCGTCACCGGCCGCCTGCATCAGCCACCACCGGTGCACCAGACCTTCCAGGGGCCCAACTTCGTTATCTGCTCATTCTGCCCCCGGATGCTCGACTGGGATCCCAACGCGATCCCGATCCCCTACAACCATTCCAACCTGCAGAGTGAGGAGATGATCTATTACGTCAGTGGGTCGTTCGGGTCGCGCAAGGGGATCGACGCCGGCTCAGTCACGCTGCACCCGTCGGGCCTTCCCCACGGACCCCAGCCGGGGCTGGCCGAGAAGTCGATCGGGCAACGCTTCACCGACGAGCTGGCGGTGATGTGCGACACCTTCCGCCCGCTCCGCCTGACCGCGCTGTGCGGCGAGCTCGACGACGGTCGCTACGCCCTGTCCTGGGCGGACGAGCGCAACCCGGGGGCGGTGGGCGCCGGTGTTTAAAGAAGCCCAGCTCTACGCCCCGGTGACCACCGGTGCCGACGGCGCCGTGACCGTCCACCTCGACGAGAACCACCCCGGCTTCGGCGACCCCGCGTACCGGGCGCGGCGCAACGACATCGCCGCCCGGGCGCTGGACTGGAGCTGGACCCACCCACCCCAGCCGATCCCGCACGTCGAGTACACCGATGACGAGCAAGGCGTGTGGCGCACGGTCTGGGGCGAGCTCGCGGCCAAGCACGAGCGCCTGGCGTGCGGCGAATACCGCGCGGCGATGGCCCAGCTCGACCTCCCCCCCGATCGCGTTCCCCAGCTCGACGAGGTCAGCGCCCGGCTGGCGCCGCTGACCGGGTTTGAGTACCACCCGGCCGCCGGGCTGGTGCCGTTCGAGGAGTTCTACGGCTCGCTGGCCGACGGCGTGTTTCACTCCACCCAGTACATCCGCCACCACGGCCGCCCGCTGTACACGCCGGAGCCGGATCTGATCCATGAGGTCATCGGCCACGGCGGGCTGCTGGCCAGCCCCCGGCTGGCCGAGCTCAACCGCCTCGCCGGCGAGGCGGCCCGCCGGCTCCAGACGCCCGCTGGACGTGACTTCTTTGCCACCGTGTTCTGGTTCACGATCGAGTTCGGGGTCGTGTTTGAACACGACGAACTGCGCGCCTACGGCGCCGGCCTGCTCTCCTCCTATGGTGAGATCGAGGAGTTCCGAGGGGCCGAGATCCGTCCCCTCGAGATCGCTCAGATGGGTGTCCAGAAGTACGACATCACCCACTATCAGCCGACCCTGTTCGCCGCTGATGGGATCGAGCACCTGCTCGACGTGGTGGGTGAATTCTTTGCCGGATGCGATGACGACAGTCCGGCCAGGCTGGGGGCTGCGGCCCCAGCGCGCGCAGAGGGGTGAGGGTGGCCACCACATAGGGAGGTGCGCCACGCGGACCTGCGCGCGGCCAGCAGAGCCGCGCGCGGTCCTTCGTGCTTCTACAGTCTCCGGCCATGAACCGACTGGCCGGACTCGATCTCGATCTGCTGCTGCTCGCCCGCACCCGCGGCCACACGCCGGGGCGCGAGCGCGCCATCTCCGCCTACTCCCAACTCGGGGAGCACGCCGTCTGCTGGCTGGCGTTGGGCGGCGTCGGCGGGCTGGCCGCCGGGCCCGGGGAGCGCCGCAGGAGGTGGT
>JBOGYN010000271.1:0-2271 GCA_050696855.1 Solirubrobacteraceae bacterium
GGACTGGTGGTTTCGTACCACCTTTGACTGCGCTTCGGGGCCGGCAGCGGATCGGGTGGCGTTGGCGCTGGGCGCAATCGCGACCGTCAGCGAGGTGTTTCTGAACGGGGAGCTGATCCTGGAGTCAGCCTCCATGTGGGCCTCCCACGAGATCGACATCACCGATCGGCTCCGCGAGTCCAACGAGCTCGTGATCGCCTGCCGCGCGCTTGTCCCGCTGTTGGCCAAGCGCCGACGCCCGGCGGCTCGCTGGCGCACCCGGGTCGTCAATGAGACCAACCTGCGCTGGTATCGGACGATGATGTTCGGGCGCTCGCCGGGATTTGCCCCCGGACCCGCTCCCGTCGGTCCGTGGCGCCCGGTTCGCCTTGTGCGACGAGGACGAGCGGAGCTCGAGGCGCTGCGTCTGCGGGTCCGCACCGACGACGAGGACGGCGTGATCACAGCCCGGACCCGGGTTCGTGGCGCCGCTCAAGCCGCCGTCCTCATCCTCGGTGAGCAACGCTGTGAGCTCAAGCCGGGGGCCGACGGCGAGTTCGCGGGCGAGATGCGCGTCTCCTCCCCCGAGCGATGGTGGCCCCACACTCACGGGGCTCCTGTCCTGCACGACGTCAGGATCGAGCTCGACGGACGGTCGGTGGCGACTCGCCGGGTGGGCTTCCGATCTCTCAGCTGGGCGCAGGACATCCTCACCGATGGTCTCGACCTACACGTCAACGGCGTCCCGATTTTTGCCCGCGGGGCTGTCTGGACCCCCGCTGATCTCGTGTCGCTGGCGCCCAGTGACGAGGCGCTGCGCCGCTTGCTCGAGCAGGCGCGCGATGGCGGCATGAACATGCTGAGGGTCGTGGGTACCGGCAGTTATGAGTCCCCGGCCTTCCACGATCTCTGTGACGAGCTGGGGATCATGGTGTGGCAGGACTTGATGTTCGCCAATCTCGACTATCCGACCCAGGACCCGGACTTCGTCGCCACCGTCGAGCAGGAGGCCCGCCAAGAGCTCGGCGCCGTCGCGGGACGCCCGAGCTTGGTGGTGGTGTGCGGCAACTCGGAGGTGCAGCAGCAGGCGGCGATGCTCGGGCTCGCCGCTGATCTCGGACGAGGTGAGCTGTGGGACGACGTGCTACCGCGAATCGTCGCCGACTCCGATGCCGACTGCGCATACGTGGCCAGCACGCCGTGTGGCGGTGCCCTCCCCTTTCATCCCCAGAGTGGGATCGCCCACTACTTCGGCGTCAGCGGGTATTTTCGGCCCCCAGAGGACGCTCGGCGAGCGAACGTTCGCTTTGCTGCCGAGTGCCTGGCGTTCGCCAACGTGCCCAACGTCGTGGAGGTTCCCGTCCACCACCCGCGTTGGAAGGCGGGCGTCGCTCGCGACGCTGGAACCGGCTGGGATCTCGGCTCCGGCTGGGACTTCGACGACGTCCGCGACCACTACCTGGCGTTGCTCTTCGGGGTCGACCCGGTGGGACTGCGACGGTTTGATCACGAGCGCTACCTCGAGCTGTCGCGGGCCACCTCCGGTGAGGTCATGGCCGAAGTGATCGGCGAGTGGCGGCGCGAGGCTTCGCCTTGCCGAGGCGCGCTCGTCCTGTGGTTCAAAGACATGATCGAGGGCGCTGGACTCGGCCTGCTGGACAGCCGCGGACACCCCAAGGTTGCCTACCACCACGTGCGCCGCGCGTTTGCGCCGCAAGCCGTGTGGTTTAGCGACGAGGGCGTTGGCGGCGTCACCGCCCACATTGCCAACGACCGGCCCGTGCCCCTGCGTGGACAGCTCCGGGTGGCTCTCTACCGCGGCTTTGAGGAGCCGGTTGGCGAAGCCGTGCTGGACCTCGACCTCGCCCCACACAGCGCGAGCGCTCATAACGTCGAAGCGCTGTTGGGGAGGTTCGTTGACGCAGCCTGGGCATACCGTTTCGGCCCGGCCACACAGGACCTGATCGTCGGGAGCTTGGAACACCGGGACGACGAGGGGGGAGGTTTGGTATCACAGGCCTTCCACATGCCCGCGGGGCGGCCGACCGGCCGGCACACGGCGGCTGCGCTCGGGACCGAGGCCGTGCTGAGCGCAAGCGGCGAGGACGCACCCGTGCTCACCGTCACCAGCCGGCTGTTCGCCTACGGGATCCGTGTCAACGTGCCGGGATGCGTGCCCGAGGATGATGCCTTCTCGGTCGAGCCAGGTCACTCGCGCCAAGTCAAGATGAGGCGAATTAGCGACGAGGAACCGTCGGCCGGCAGCCTGAGTGCGCTGAACCTGGCCGGACG
>JBOGYN010000272.1:0-1810 GCA_050696855.1 Solirubrobacteraceae bacterium
CGCCACCAGCCTCGCGCAGCGGCTCACCCACACGCCGCTGCGGATCCTGATCACCGCCATCCCCACCGCCGGCCTGCCCGCACACGACCTGGACCGGGTGCGGTGAGCTCGATGGCCGCGCCTGTCCTGCCGGGATTCCTGAGCATTCTCGCGCCCGTGCTGGATCACTACGGATATCTCGCCATCGGCGGCCTGGTGCTGGTGGAGGACTTCGGGATCCCGGCGCCGGGCGAGACGGTGCTGATCGCCGCCGCGGTCTACGCCGGGGCCGGGGCGCTGAACATCGTCGCGGTCGCGCTGATCGGCTTCGTCGCCGCGGTCCTGGGGGACAACATCGGGTTCGCGATCGGGCACTTCGGGGGACGGCGGTTGGCGTTGCGGTTCGACCGCTACGTCTTCCTCACCCCCGCGCGGCTGGACAGGGCCGAGACGTTCTTCACCCGCCACGGCGGCAAGGTCGTCACCATCGCCCGCTTCGTGGAGGGCCTGCGTCAAGCCAACGGGATCATCGCCGGTATCACCGGGATGCGCTGGCGGCGTTTCCTGGCGTTCAACGCCCTCGGCGCCGCCCTCTGGGTCGGACTGTGGGTCGCGCTGTGGGTCGCGCTCGGTGACCTGGCCGGCGCCCACCTCACCGTCATCTACGACACCGCGCACCGCTACGAGCTCTACCTCGCTCTCGCCGCCGCACTGGCGATCCTCGCGCTGATCGCGCGGCACCTGGTCGGGCGCCGTAGCCGGCCGACTGCGACCGCCACTGTGCACCGAGCTCAGGGACAGCGACAACCCGGTGACCATTGACCCACCCGGCGAGGCCGCCGCCGCGCCGCGGCGGAGCATGGCTCCGCTGTACGCGGCGGGATTCGTCACCGCCTTCGGCGCCCACGGCATCGCCGCCAACCTCGGCCTCTACACCCACGACGAACACGGCTCCTTACTCGTCTTGGGGGTGCTGCTGGCGCTCTACGACGGCGCCGAGGTCGTCCTCAAACCGGTGTTCGGGGCGCTGACCGACCGGATCGGGCCCCGCCCGGTGCTGCTGGGCGGTCTGGTGGCGTTCGCGGTGTTCTCCGCCGCATTCGTCCTCGCCGGCAACCCCGCGCTGATCGGCCTCGTCCGCCTCGGCCAAGGCGCCGCGGCGGCCGCGTTCTCCCCGGCCGCGGGAACCCTCGTCGCCCGCCGCGCCCCCACCAACCGGCAGGGCCGCGCCTTCGGCGGCTATGGCTCCGTCAAGAGCCTCGGCTACGCCGCGGGACCACTGATCGGCGGAGCACTGGTCACCCTCGGCGGGTTCATCGCCCTCTACGCCACCCTCGCCGGACTCGCCGCGGCGGTCGCGATCTGGGCCGCGGTGGCAGTCCCCGCAGTAGCGCCGCTGCCCCGCGACCGTCAGACCGTGCTGGATCTCACCCGGCGACTGTCCAGCCGGGGGTTCCTCCTCCCGACCGCGTGTCTGGCCACCACCACCGCCGCGCTCGCAGTCGGGGTCGGGTTCCTGCCCGTCCTCGGAGCCAACACCGGCCTGAACCCCGTCGAAACCGGCGCCGCGGTCTCGCTGCTCGCGATAGCGACCGCGCTGGCTCAGCCCTGGGCCGGGCGGGCCCGCGACGCCGCCCGCGTGCGCGACGGAGCCGGCATGGCGGCTGGACTCGGCCTCGCCACCGCCGGACTGGTAGTGGCTGCGCTGGCCCCTGGCGCGGTCGGGCTGCTCACGGGCGCGCTGATCACCGGGGCCGGCATCGGACTGGCCACCCCGCTGGGATTCGCCGCGCTCGCCGCGAACTCACCAACCGAGCGGCTAGGCCAAACG
>JBOGYN010000273.1:0-5586 GCA_050696855.1 Solirubrobacteraceae bacterium
ATCTGCGCTTCTCCACCTTTCAGCCCACCTTCTTGTACGAGATGATCTGGAACCTGTCTCTGGCCGGGGTGCTGATCTGGCTCGGTCAGACCCGGCGCGTCCGCCCGCCCGGGCTGTTCGCGCTCTATGTGGCCGGCTACTCGGCCTTCCGGATGTTCGAGGAGACGCTGCGCATCGACTACTCCAACCACATCCTCGGCCTGCGGCTGAACTTTTTCGTCGCCTTGGCCCTGCTCCTGCTCGCGATCGCCTGGTTCGTCGCCATCCAGCGGGGCTGGCGGGGGCTTGGGGGGCCCCGAGACGGCTCCGACGACGACGCCCACCAGCCGACCGCGGCCACGCCAGCCGGCTCGGCCCCCCCGGCCCCGCGCCTGCGCGCTCAGCCCTCGGGACGCGGCTCGCGTCCCGCCAAGCGCCGCTGAGCGACGTCCGCCTCAGGCCAAACGATTTCAGCGGGCGCGCAGGCGGGGGCGCAGCGCGGCCAGCTCGGCCCACGGCCGCGTGTTGACGACCGCGTCGGGACCCAGCCACGCCCGCCGGGCCGTCGCCACCCCGAAGCGGGCGACCTCAAAGCCGCCCACCCGGTGGGCGTCGCAGTTGATCACCACCGGGATCCCGGCCGCGGCCGCCGCCCGTGTGTGCACGTCATTCATGTCGCGCCGGGCGGGGCTGGCGTTGATCTCGAGCATCGTCCCGTTGGCCACGGCCGCCGCCAGGACGGTCTCGAAATCGAACTCATAGGGCGGACGGGACTCGATCTTGCGCCCTGACAGGTGGCCGATCACGTCCACCATCGGGTTCTCGATCGCGCGCACTATCCGGGCCGTCATCGCCCCCGCGCCCATGCCGAACGACGAGTGCACCGAGGCCACCACCCAGTCGAGCTCGGCCAGCAGCTCGTCGTCGTAGTCCAAGCCTCCGTCGGGGAGGATGTTGACCTCCGAACCGGCCAGCAGCTGCACGCCGTCCGCCTCCACGCTCCCCGACAACGAACGGATCCGCTCGATCTGCTCGCGCAGCCGGTCGGGGGAGACCTCGTCACCGAAGCCGAAACTCGCCGAGTGGTCGGTGATGGCCAGGTACTCATAGCCCGCCTGGCCCGCCGCGCGCGCCATCTCCTCGATCGAGGCCGTGCCGTCCGAGGCGGTGGTGTGACAGTGCAGATCGCCACGCAGGTCATCGAGCTCGATCAGTTTGGGCAGCGTCCCGGCTGCGGCCGCCTCCAGCTCGCCGCGATTCTCGCGCAGCTCGGGCTCGATGTACTCGAGGGCCAGCAGGGCATAGACCTGCTCCTCGCGCTCGCAGCGGTGGGTCTCGCCGGTGGCGTCGTCGAGCACCCCATACTCGGAGACGTGCAGCCCCTTGCGCACCGCCGCCTCGCGCAGGGCCATGTTGTGCTCCTTGCTCCCGGTGAAGTGCTGCAGCAGATTGCCGAACTGATCCGGGGCGACGATCCGCAAGTCGACCTTGACTCCGGTGTGGGTGCGCAGCCGGACCCCCGCCTCGCCGGGCTTCTGCGCCGCTTCCACGAGCTCGAGCTCGGCCGCGAACTGGGCCAGGGCCCCCGGATCCGAGGCGGTGGCGATGATGTCCAGGTCCTTGACGCTGTCGGTCATCCGCCGCGCCGAGCCGGCCAGCTGCACGCGGTCGGCGGCGGGGTGCTCGCGCAGGGCGGCGATCAGCTGCTCGCCCACGCCGAGCGCGCGACCGAGCTGGATCCGCCCGGCCCCGCCCGCGATCCCCTCGCCGGCCCCCGCCTCGGCCGCCAGCGCCGCGGCCAGGAGGCTCTCCTCGGCCTTGGGTCCAAAACCTTTCAGCTCGCGGATCCGCCGGGCCTCCGCCGCGGCGCGCAATGCGGCCAGCGAGTCGATCGAGAGCTCCTCGTAGAGCCGCCGCGCGCGCTTGGGGCCGAGCCCGGGCAGGTGCGTGATCTCCAGCAGCCCAGGCGGGAACTTGGCCCGCAGCTTGGCGGCGGCAGGGATCACCCCGTCGTCGGCGAGCGCCATCACCTTCTCCTGGATCGTGGCTCCGATGCCGGGCAGCTCGGTTGCTCGGCCCTGACGGGCCAGGCCGGTTACCGACACGGGGGCGTCGCGGACGGCCTTGGCCGCGTTGCGGTAGGCGACGATCCGGTGGATGATGGCCCCGTCGAGCTCGTACCGGTCCCCGAGCTCGTCCAGGGCGACGGCGATCTCCGTATAGGTCGGGTCTGGCATCGGGCGGGTCTGGCCCTTAGGCTATCCCGACCGGGGCGCTATACTTTGTGAAGTAACTCGATAAGGAGAACGACATGGCAGGCGCGGTCAGCGAAGTAACCGACAACAATTTCCAGGCCGAGGTCATCGAGTCCGATGTCCCCGTGCTCGTCGACTTCTGGGCTCCCTGGTGCGGCCCGTGCCGCCGCGTGTCCCCGGTCGTCGAGGAGATCGCCAACGAGCGCGGCGAGGCCCTCAAGGTGGTCAAGCTCAACATCGATGACAACCAGCAGACAGCGGTCAAGTTCGGCGTCATGTCGATCCCGACCCTGATGTTGTTCAAGCACGGCGAGGTGGCCAAGACCGTCATTGGCGCCTACCCCAAGAAGAAGCTCGAGGAAGAACTCGAGCCGGCGCTCGCCTAGACGCGGGCGACTTCGATCTGCAACGGCGCGCCGTCGATCAGCACCGACGGGGCGCTCTCGATCGCCGCGGCACCGACTTGGGTTCCGTAGGAGACCGCCGTGGCCAGTACCTCACCCGCGATGTAGGGCTCGTGGACCCGGGCAGCGGCCAGCAGCCGCTCCTCTCCATCCAGACCAAGTGTGATCCGGTCAGACACCTCGAAGCCGGCTTCCTGGCGGGCGATCTGCACCGCGCGCACAATGTCACGCGCCCAGCCCTCCGCCCGCAGCTCGTCGTCGAGCTCGAGTTCGAGCGCGACCGCGTGAGAGCCCTCACGTTCGACCTGGTATCCGGCCAGCGGCTTCATCGTCACGACCAGATCGTCGGCCTCGAGGCCGTGGTCAGAGCCCGCGACCGAAATTAATATCGACTGGCCGTCGCGGAGCGCCGACGCCACATGGGCCGCGTCCAAGCCGGCCACCGCTGCGGCCACGAGCGGCATCTGCTTGCCAAAGCGCGGGCCGAGGCTGCGGTAGTTGGGCTTGATCTCGAGCTCGCCGAGCTCGTCGGCATTGGAGACGAAGCGCACCTCGTGGACATTGAGCTCCTCGCGGACGATTTCGATCAGGCGCTCGATCGCCTCCCGCTCCCGTCCGGCGGCGACCACAACCGCGGCTCGCAACGGCTGGCGTACCTTGAGCTTGGACTGGCCGCGGGCGCCGTGGCCGAGGCGGACCGTGTCCCGGGCGGTCTTCATCGCAAACTCGAGGTCGAGGTCGCGCTGGCTGGGTCCGACATTTGGGAAGTCGCACAGGTGGACGCTGGGCTGGGCTCCGTCGAGGTTGTCGTAGATCTCGTCGGCGATGAACGGCGTGAACGGTGCGGTCAGCTTGGCGACCGTCACCAGGCACTCGCGCAGGGTCGCAAAGGCCGCCGGGTCGGCGTCCCAGAAGCGGCGCCGCGAGCGGCGCACGTACCAGTTGGAGAGCTCGTCGCAGAAGCTCTGGATCGCTCGACCACCGGCGGTGGCGTCGAAATCGTCCAGCCGGTCACGGACGATCTCGGTGGTGCCGTGCAGGCGCGACAGGATCCAGCGGTCCAGGTCGGTCTGGGCGCCGATGTCAGTGTCAGTGTCCGTGTTCGTAGGCGCCACGTCGCCGGCGTTGGCGTAGAGGACGTAGAAGCCGTAGGTGTTCCAGAGCTGGAGCAGAAACTGCCGCACCGCTTCGCCGATCGTCTCCAGCGAGAAGCGGTAGCCATCCCAGGGCAGCTTGGAGGTGAAGAAGTACCAGCGCAGCGCGTCGGCGCCGTAGCGATTGATGATCTCCCACGGCTCGACCGTGTTGCCGAGCGATTTGGACATCTTGCGGCCCTGCTCGTCGAGGATCAGTCCCAGGCAGACGACATTGCGGTACGACGACTGGTCATAGAGCAGGGTCGAGATCGCCAGCAGCGAGTAGAACCAGCCGCGCGTCTGGTCAAGCGCCTCGCAGATGAAGTCGGCCGGAAAGCGCTGCTCGAAGTGCTCGGTGTTCTCGTGCGGGGCGTGGAACTGGGCAAAGGGCATCGAGCCCGAGTCAAACCAGACGTCGATCACCTCCGGCACCCGGGTCATCGGACCACCGCAGTTCTGACACGGAAAGCTGACCTCGTCCACGAACGGGCGGTGGGGATCGGTCAGCTTCACGCCCGAGAGCTCCTCGAGCTCGGCGAACGAACCGATCGTGCGCGTGCAGCCCTTATCGCAGCGCCAGACCGGCAGCGGTGTGCCCCAGTAGCGCTCGCGCGACAGCGCCCAGTCGACGTTGTTCTCCAGCCAGTTGCCAAACCGCCCGTGCTTGACGTGCTCGGGGTGCCAGTTGATCGTCTCGTTGGCGGCCAGCAGCCGGTCCTTGACCTGGCTGGTCCCGATGTACCAGGACGGCTTGGCGTAATAGAGCAGCGGCGTGCCGCAGCGCCAGCAGTGCGGATAGGAGTGCTCCCGGCGCTCGGCGCGCAGCAGCTTGCCGGCGGCGCGGAGGTCCTCGATCAGGTCAAGGTCTGAGTCCTTGACCCCACGTCCGACGTAGGGGCCGATCCGCTCGTCGTAGGTGCCGTCCAGGCGGACCGGATTGACGACGGTCAGCCCCTCCCGCTCGCCGAGCCGGAAGTCGTCCTCGCCAAAGGCGATCGCCGTGTGCACGAGGCCGGTGCCGTCGCCGGCGGTGACGAAGTCGGCGGGAAGGACGGTGTGACCCTTGGGGCCGTAGGCGTCGCCGGGGATGTAGTCAAAGGGGGGTTCGTAGCGGGCGCCGACCAACTCAGCGCCGGGGAAGCGCTCGAGCGTTTCGGCGTCCTCGCCAAGCACGGTTTCCAACAGGGCCTCGGCGAGGACCTGCACCGGGCCGTCACCGGCACGCGCGCGGACGTAGGTGAGCTGTGGATCGACTGCCACGGCAGCGTTTGAGACCAGCGTCCAGGGGGTCGTGGTCCAGATCAGCAGCTCATCCCCGGGTTGCGCGCGGCCCCGCGGCTCGACCACCGGCAGCCGCACGTACACCGAGGGGTCGAGCACATCCTGGTAGACGCCGGGCTGGCCGAGCTCGTGGCTCGACAGCGTGGTCTGATCGCGCGGGCAGTAGGGGACGACCTTGAGTTTCTCGTACAGAAGTCCCTGGTCGCTGATCGTCTTCAGCGCCCACCACACTGACTCGATGTAGTCGGCGTCCAGGGTCCGGTAGGCATCGTCGAGGTCGATCCAGAAGCCGATCCGCTCGGTCAGGCGGTTCCAGTCCTCGACGTGGCTGAGCACCTTCTCGCGGCAGCGGGCGTTGAACTCGGCGATCCCGTAGCGCTCGATGTCGTCCTTGGAGGTCATGCCCAGCTCGGCCTCGACGGCCAGCTCGACCGGCAGGCCGTGGCAGTCCCAGCCGCCCTTGCGCTCGACGTAATAACCGCACATCGTGCGGTAGCGGGGGAAGATGTCCTTGAACACCCGGCTCAGGAC
>JBOGYN010000274.1:0-1663 GCA_050696855.1 Solirubrobacteraceae bacterium
TGCACGTCACCAGCCTCGCCGGGGTCGGCACTCAGGTGGAGGCGGTGCTTCCGTGCGGGCGGTGATCGTCGAGGACCACGCGCTGCTGCGCGAGGGAATCGTCGCGCTGCTGCAGGAGAACGACATCGAGGTCGTCGCCCAGGCCGAGGACGGGCCAGGGCTGCTGCGGATCGTTGATGGTCACAAGCCCGACCTGGCGATCTGCGATGTGCGCCTGCCGCCGACATTCACCGACGAGGGCATTCGCGCCGCGCTCGAAGCCCGCCGCCGTCACCCGGAGCTCGCCGTGCTCGTCCTCTCGCAGTACGTCGAGCCCGCGTACACGGCCGAGCTGCTGCGGGAGGGGGAGGGCGGGATTGGCTACCTGCTCAAGGAGCGCGTCAGCGAGGTGCGCACGTTCGTGGAGGCCGTCCGGCGGGTCGCGGCCGGCGGCACCGCGCTGGACCGCGAAGTGGTGAGCACGCTCATGAGCGACCGGCGCGGCACCTCCAGCGCGGCGGTCGAAGCGATCGAGGCCCTCACCCCGCGTGAGCGCGAGACGCTCGGGCTGATCGCCCAGGGCCGGTCCAACGCGGCCATCGCTCGCGAGCTCGTTGTCACACTGGGCGCTGTCGAGAAGCACATCTCCTCGATCTTCACGAAGCTCGACCTACCGGCGACCGACGGCGACCATCGTCGCGTGCTCGCCGTGCTCGCGTTCCTGCGCGCGGCCGGGGAGGACGCCACCCCCGGCTAACTCAACGGCGCCGCGATCGGCTAAGCCAACGGCGCAAAGATCCGAATGCTCGCCCGCGTGCGCGGAACCATCGCGCTGACTGCTCTGAACTGACTCCTCCTTCGTTCGCCGAAGGGCCGCGAATCCGAACCTTCCCCCACACGACGAAGCCAGCAGTCAGCAGGCCGCAGCTCTGGCTGTCGAGTTTGAGCAGTCTCGACACGGTTCGGGGTCGCAGTGGACAGACTGCTCCAATGCCAGGACGAGCGACAGACGCGGAGGACGGGTCCATTTGCTCGATCCGTTCAACCGCGCAAGCGGCCCCTGCCTCGAAGCAGAAGTTCCCGGAGACGCCGGACGCACTGTCGAGTTGGAAACGAGACCAGCGCTCTCGCCCGTGCCACAGGACGTAGGCACCGAGACCGCTCCCTACGTTCCAGAGCGTCAGCGACGCGAAGGACGACCGGCGCTACCGCAATTCGGGAGAGCAGGCGTTTCATCGCAGGGCGGTGAACTGCGCCTCGATTCCGCCCACCGGACGAGGACACGAGGGACCAGCTGCGTTCCGCGCAGCCCGGATCACGCAGCTTGTGGCGAGATGCCTGAGCCAGCACGGGACCCGGTGCGACTGTGCCCTCACGGTCGCCGCGTGGTGGGGGTTGTCGGCGAGCGCCCCCAGGCGTCGGCATGCAGATCCGGTCACCGCTGGCGGCCGATTGCCCGCAACCTTCTGCTCGGCGGCATTGAGCTGCTCGGCGAGCCCGCGATCGCGCTCAAAGGCCGCGGCGAGCCCGGTCTGTCAGCTACCGGGCGGTCGCGAGCATCTCTGACCCTGCCCTCGACGAATGAGTCACGAAATGCATCCAAATCGTGACTCTATGCCTCGGGAAGAACCAGCGGGCCGCAGATGCGAAACGTCCCGGAATCATGTTGGTCGCCGCCGGACGG
>JBOGYN010000275.1:0-2092 GCA_050696855.1 Solirubrobacteraceae bacterium
CTCCAAGTCCAACGAGGCACGTCAGTTGACCTCATGTCTGCTCCAAGATGATGAGCCTACTCAGACGTCGACGCGCTCCAAGTCCAACGAGGCGGCTTCGAGGACGCTGCATAAGATCTGAGGGGCACGCAGCCTCTGGAATCGCGCCGACGCTAACTCTCGACCTCTGCAAGTGCCCATCCGGCGTCAGTGAGCCTGTATCCGGTGTCGTCGCGTAGGACCAGTCCTGCAGCCGTGGCTTCCTCAAGGCTCCGCCGGATACGCGGATCGTCAAACTCCCCGAGCTGCTCGGCTATTACGTCTGCAGGCCAAGACATGTCTCCGCCCATCCAGGCCAGCGTCTGGACCAAGGAGCCGAGATGGGCCAAGTCGACGCTCACACGAAAATCATATCGCTGGACTGAGAGCTGCCCGCCAGTAGGCTGCCGCGCGCGATGTCCGACTGCTCTGCGTCCCACCGGAGCGATTCGCCGGTCCGTGATGCTCCTCCCTGATTGAGCTGCGCCGGTTCGATAGTCGCTTCGGAGCTTGTTTCTTGATGCCAGCCACCGCAAACTCGCGATGTCAGACACATCCATCTCTAATCCTGAGCGACATCAGCGCGAGCCGTGGATGGCAGGGAATACTCGTCTACCCCCAGGCGTTCTGGCGCAATGATTGCGTCGGCGCCGCGACGCGAACGCCTGACCGTCGACGTCTGCAGCGGCGGCTTTGCTCGCTTACCGGGCGATGGCGCACTGCCGCATTCCGCCAACGGAGCGGAAGTGCAATCGAGCGCTTGCGCATCTGAGCAGGTCAGGCATGGTCGCCGCTCCGGCGGACTGTTGGATTCCATCGAAGGGAAGTCTCGCGGCTCGGCCATGACAAAGGAGCGGCCTCGCCCCAGCGCTCGGCCGTGCCGGAGTTCGTTCCGGACCATCGGTCTCAAACTCGTTGACCGAGGCGGCTGTTCTCGTGGCGTTTGCGGTAGAGGAGTTGGGGGTGCTGAACGAGCTCAAGTGCTTGCCGCGGGTGGGTCGAGGTGGTTGACCCCCTCTGTCCTGTAGGCGTGGCAGCACTGCTCGTCGTCGGGTTGAAGGCGCACCAACTCCTTCATCGGTCGTCCGCCGCGCGGGTCGCATAGGCGGCCTGTGCCGGATGCGATCAGCTCGGCCACGCGAGTGGTGGGGAGCTTGACGACGAGATCGTCGTTGGTGACGAACGCGAACAGCCTGCCGCCGGTCTTCAGACCGGCGGCATGCAGCATGCGTGCTTGATCCTGGGCAGTTCGTTGAGCATCGGCGTGCGACGAGATCGAACAGGTCTTCCGAGCGCGCCATCTCACAGCCCCTCGGCCTCGAGCGCGGCCCGGGGGCGGGGGCTGGCGGGCTTGGTCGCGCGGCTTCGGCTCGGCAGCGCCAGCGACACGATCGCGCCGGCGAGCGAGATCGCGGCGCAGACTCCGATCGCGGGGGCGAAGCCACGGCTGAACTGCTGCGGGGAGGCGTAGCCGCCGGCGGCGGCGAACACGGCGGCGAGGATCGCGATCCCGAACACGCCACCGAGTTGGCGCATCATGTTGAACGCACCGGATGCCTTGCCGAGCTGCTCGGGTGAGACCGAGCTGAGAACCGCGTTCTGGATCGCGGGCATCGCCACCGACACTCCGGCGCCGGCGATGACCAACGGCGCGACGAGGTTTAAGTACGGGAGGTCAGGCGTGGCGATCGGCCCGATCCAGGCCATCCCGCCGGCTTGGAGCAGCAGCCCGACCGTGGCGAAGCTCCGCTCCCCGACACGGGCGATCCGAGCGCCGGTCAACGGGGCGACGATGAACGGCGTGGCGGTCCACGGCAGCAGTCGCAGCCCGGCGTCCAGCGGCCCGTGGTGTTGCGCGGTCTGCAGGAACTGCGCCATGAAGAACACGGCGCCCGACAGCGACGCGAACAGGAAGAAGATCGCCGCGTTGCCTGAGGAGAAGGCGCGCGAGGCGAACAGGGGCATCGGCAGCATCGGCGCGGGCGCGCGGCGCTCCCACCCGACAAACGCGACTGTGAGCACCAGTCCCGCGGCGAGCGCGGCGAGAACCTCGACGCTCCCCCACCCGGCGCTG
>JBOGYN010000276.1:0-2407 GCA_050696855.1 Solirubrobacteraceae bacterium
ACGTCTCGGCCCGTCAGCTCTCCCCCGGGCTCGTGGACACGGTCGCCGCGGCCCTCGAGCGTCGCGGGCTGGAACCGGGCCAACTCGCGCTGGAGATCACCGAAACCCTGCTGATCGAGCACACCGACTCGGCCCGCGAAGTGCTCGCGGCGCTCGAGCAGCTGGGCGTCTCGATCGTGCTTGATGACTTCGGGACCGGATACTCCTCACTCGGCTACCTCAACCAGTTCCCGCTCGGCCAGCTCAAGCTCGACCGCTCGTTCACGGCTGACCTGGCTCGCGACCCCCGCAGCGCCAAGATCGTCGCGGCGACCATTGACATGGCCCGTGCGCTCGGGATGACCGTCGTCGCCGAGGGCGTGGAGACGATCGACCAGGTCGATGTCCTCCAGCGGCTGGGCTGTGACTACGCCCAGGGCTTCTTGTTTGCCCGCCCCGAGGCCGCCGACGCCGTCTTTTCCCGGATCCGCGCCGCCTACGACCGCGACCGCGAGATCGCCGCACACACCGCCCACGCCCCGAAGTTCGCGCCCGGTCGCTCGCGCGCCGCCCCGAGCAGCTCCGAGGCGTCGCACCGGCGCCAGCAGGTGGCGATCGGGCGTCTCGCGGGATGGCTGTTCCTGATCGGGGCCACAATCGCGCTGCCCTGTGAGCTGGCCGTCGGCCAGCCGAGACCGCCCGTTGTGGCGACGCTGGCGCTGATGGGCCTGATCACCGGCCTGGGCTGCCTGGCCGTTCCCTGGAACCGCGTCTCGGCGCGCTGGCTCAACGGGGTCGTCGCGCTGGCCACGGTTGAGATCACGATCTCGGCGATCGCCTTCGGCCGTCACGGGGCCATGCTGGCGCCGATCTACCTGCTGGTCGCGACCGCAGCCGCCTATGCGTTTCGCGATCGTCGCGTGATTGCCGCCCACGTGATCCTGATCGTCGCGGCCATGACCGTCCCGCTGGCCTCATTGGGGGGCACATCGGCGTCAGCCGTCCCGCGGGTCATCATCGCGATCGTCGTCCTCGCCCTCATGTCCGGAGTGATCGCCTACCTGCGCGAACTGCTCGAAGGAGGCGCCGCCGAACTGCGCGAACTGGCCGCCCGTGACCCGCTCACCGAGGTCGGCAACTACCGGATGCTGCACGACCGCCTGGACTACGAGCTGATCCGCCACGAACGCGACACCCACGAGCTCGCCGTCCTGCTGATCGACCTCGACCGCTTCAAGCAGGTCAATGAACGCCGCGGCCACGCGGCCGGCGACGACGTGCTGCGGCGGGTCGCCCTGACCCTGCGCGAATCGGTGCGCGCCCAGGACACCGTCGCCCGCCAGGGCGGCGACGAATTCGCCGTCTTGGCTCCCGACACCGATGCCGCGGGCGCGGCGATGCTGGCCGCCCGGATCCGTGACCGATTGGGTCGGGTCCAGTTCGCCGGCGATTCGATCGGCGCCACGATCGGCTGGGCCGTCTACCCGAGCGACGGCCGCAGCCCGGGTGAGCTTCTCACCCACGCCGACGAGGACCTGATGACCCGCAAATTGAGCCCCCAGCCGGAGGTGGCCCCCAGCATGGCGCCTCCCGCCGAGCCGGTCGTCCCCGCGCTGGTGGCTCCGCCCTCCCTGGCCTGACGCCAGCCCGCGGACTCATGCGTCGCCCTGTCGCGGCCCTCGCTCATCTCCAGCGCGCCGTCGCGGCCCTCCGACTATCGCCCCTCTTGGCTGGCGGGGTGGCCGCGTGATCCTGCCCGCGCGAAGCGAGGTCGAGGGCGAGAGTCGGCGTCGGCCGGCGGTCTCTGCCGCGCGGGCAGCGGTTTGACGTCTCGGGCGCCACAAATCACTGCCACCCGAAGATTGCGACGCTCGGCTGACCTGGGCGCGGCGGTAACGCGGACCCTCCGCCGTCTGCTCGGCGGCAGCGCGGAGTGCCCGACCGTCCGCGTGCCGGACGAGGATCCCGCCGATAGCCGCCAACCCCGCCGGCCTGATCTACGGGACGATCTCGGTGGCCGCGTTGCTCGCTGCCGAGAGCGCCCGCCAGGAGACCTATCCGCGGACGGCCGGGCCCGGCCGGGCCGGGCCGGACCGGGCGGCGGGCTAGCCGCCCAGCGTGACCTCGAGGTCGTGCGGATCGGCGCCGCGGAGCACGGCCAGGGCCAGCTTGCCGTCGGCGGCTCGCACCGCGCGGTCCAGATCGCCGACCGAGTGAACCTGCGCACCCGCGGCCTGCGTGATCAGGTCACCCCGCGTCACCCCAGCGGCCGCCGCCGGAGTATCGTGTCCGAACCGCAGCACGAGGACCCCGGGCACATCAGCGAGACCGACGGCGCGGCGCATCCGCTTGGCCATCGCCGAGGTGGCAACGGCGACGCCGAGCCTGGGGGCAGTGCGCTCGTCGGGCTCGAAGAAGGCCAACCAGG
>JBOGYN010000277.1:0-19402 GCA_050696855.1 Solirubrobacteraceae bacterium
AACAGTGGTCGTAATCCAGCACCAAAGCAACGTCGCGCGGGTAACCGTTCAAGGCGCGAGCGGCAAGCAGTGCGAGATCGCATTCTCAGGGGTGAAGTCGCTCACGCAGCACCGGACCGAGGGCATGATGCTCCACGCGCTATCTGAGATGACCGCAGATCCGCCGCAGCAGTCTCGACGACGCGCGGCCCTTCGTGAACCGAGGCCTCTTGAGAGGACACGGTCGAGGTCGGCACACGCATCTGCTCGTGGTCAAACGCGTGGAAGAATGCGCACATGGGGTCTTCGCAGACGCTGAGCGAAGCCGACCGCCGGATCGTCGCGGAGTGGGCAGCGGACTGCGCACAGCGGGTGCTGGGGGTGTTCGAGGCGCAAGCTTCAGATGATCGCCGGCCCCGTGATGCCATCGCCCGGACGCGGGCCTTCGCTCGTGGCGAGCTTGACGTCGCTGAAGAGATCCGCAGCCGATTTATCGCCAGTGGCGCCGCTCGCGACGTGAAGGCTCCTGCAGCAGCTGCCGCCGCCCGAGCGGCCGGACAGGCCGCAGCCGTCCCCCATATGGGCGCGCACGCTCTCGGTGCCGCCGCGTATGCCGCCAAGGCGGCTGGTCTGGCCGCCCCCGACCGTCCAGACGCTGTCAGTGACGAGATCCGCTGGCAGCTTAGTCGTGTATCTGCAGCGGTCAGGGGCGCCCTGCGATTGCTCCCACTGGTTGGTGAGAACTCATCCGGTCCCCTCGGGCCGGGGCTACTCGCATCGGGCCTGCTCGGCACGATCATCCGTGATCTCCAGGCCAGCTTGGCAGACCCCGACCACCTCCTCCCGGCCGGCGCCCACCGCTGACGGCCTCCGCGGGACGCAGAACTCGCGGTCGTAGCGGCATTCAACACCTGCATGTCGCCAAGGGAGTCGTCCGGACCTTGGTGTTGCTTCTAATCGTTTATGGGTCGAAGGAGCAGTGCGAGCGCCAGCTGCGCCGGTCAGAGAGACGCCTCGTCCGTTATGGGGTACGCAAGCCGGCGGACGCAACTCGCGCGCCGGCGTGTGGTCAGCTAACGCTCAGTCAAGCGGCAGCGGCGAGGTGATGCTGCCTGCGGCGTCGATGTGGCCGATGGCACCGTCGCCTCGACTGAACCACAGTGATCCTTCTCGGTCGCAGGTAACGATCATCGGACGGCTGTGTTCGGAGTCGAGTCGAACCCGCTTGAGCTCCCCGTCGGGGCGCAGGGCAACGAGCTCGCCGCAATCGACGAGCGTCGTCCACACGGTGCCGTCGGGCGTAATCGCGACGCCGTATGGCCGTCCGCCGATCTGGTGCTCGGTAACAACCACGTCGGCGGTGAATTGCACCGCGAGCCGCAAGTGCGGTGGAGACAAATAAGAAGATCTCAGTTTGTAAATACGGACAGACCTTTGGACGGCAACGACCTTTTCAGCGGATTCAGCCCGCGGGGAGTTTTAGCTCGTACACAGCCGCGAGGTCGTCGTTGCCGTGACGGTTCTCGACGGCGCCGATCCGCTCAAGGACGGTGTTGAGCACTGGGAGCTCGACACCGGCGCCCTGGGCAACCTCGCGAACGAGCTTCAAGTCTTTGAGTGCGAGCCGTACTGGGAAACCCGCCGGGTAATCCTGGCGCTGCATCTCCCTGAGCTTCTCCAGGCCGTACGGGGAGCCCAGCGGGCCACCGTCCAGCAGCGTGACCAACTGCTGCCCGTCGAGCGACATCAGCTCGCATAGGTGCATCGCCTCGGCCAACGCTGCCACCATCGCGATCATCCAGTGGTTCGCCGCGAGTTTCAGGCGCGAGCCGGCGCCCGCCTCGCCTACCCACTGCACCCGCGAGCCCAGCGCCTGCAACACGGGCTCGACGCGCGGCCGCACCGATTCGGGTCCGGAGGCCAGAATCGTGAGCTGCCCTTCCTCAGCCGGATGCGTGCTGCCGGACACCGGGGCATCGAAGAGCGTGACGCGGTTGATCGCGGCCACCTTCACAAGCCGGTCTGCCTCCTCCGCGCCGACGCTGCTCATCTGAAGCCAAATCGTCTCCTCTGGCCATTCGGCGAGCAGTGGCTCAACCACCGCCAGCACGATGTCGGCGGTCGGGAGCATCGTGACCACGATGTCCGCTCCGCGGACCACCTCGTTCGGCGACCGGGCGCGCTCGGCGCCGCGCTCTTCGAGCGCGCGGACATGCTCGGGCTGGCGATCCCACGCGATGACCTCGATCCCCTGGTCGCGCAGTCGATGACCCATCGCCGAGCCCATCAGCCCGGTGCCCAGCAGTCCAACCCGCGAAAGTGTTTCACCGGTCATTGTCAGCCGATCCACCGCTCTTCCTGCGAGCGGCCACCGAGTGGGCCGCCACTCACGTCACCTTACTTGTCTTCGAGCGAGGCGGGGGGTGGCTTTTGCAGCGCCGTACAGTCCTGGAGATGAGCGACGGAGCACCACCCCGCGATCCGGAGGAGCTGGAGACGACAGGCGCACCCGCCCGCGCTGAGCTCCCCGCTTCAACCAGCGTCGGTGCGGTCCACCTGACGGTGGCAGACCTCGAGCGCTCCCTTGACTACTACCAGCGCACGGTCGGCCTGGCGGTCCTGGGCGGTGAGGCCGGCACAGCCTCGGTGGGCGTCAAGGGGCGGAAACTGCTGGTTCTGGTGGAGGAGCGCGGGGCGCGACCGGCGACTGGGCACACCGGGCTGTACCACTTCGCGCTGCTGCTGCCCGAGCGCGTCGATCTGGCTCGCTGGCTGGCTCACGCAGCGCGCGAGCGCGTGGCGCTCGATGGCCTATCGGACCACTTTGTCAGCGAGGCGCTGTACCTTCGTGACCCCGACGGGCACGGGATCGAGATCTACTGGGATCGCCCGCGCGATGTGTGGGAGGGCCAGGTGGCCGAGCGGATGACGACGCTGCCCCTCGACGTGAATAGTCTCCTGAGAGAGCTGCCGGATCCCGCCCTGGGCCGGTTCGACGGCCTACCGGCCGGCACCGTCATGGGGCACGTCCACCTCAAGGTGGCGCGGATCCCGGAGACGATCGAGTTCTACCGCGACACGCTCGGCTTCGCACTGATGGCGCAGCTCGGCCCCTACGCCGCCTTCCTCAGCGCCGGTGGCTACCACCATCATCTCGGTGCGAACACCTGGGAGAGCTCGGGCGCCTCCGCGCCTCCGCCGGGGAGCGCCGCGCTGCGCCAGGCGACGATCGTGCTTCCCGCCCGCGCAGCGCGCGACCGCGTCGTCGATCGTCTCAAAACCGCTGGCGAGGCCGTGCAGGAGACGGCCGCCGGACCGCTCATCCATGACCCGTCAGGAAACGCGTTGGTTCTAACGCTCGCCTAGCGTCGCAGCGTTCAACCCACGTTCGCGAGGTAGCTGAGTGCGGCCGCCGTGATGGCCTGCACCCCGGTCTCGAGCGTCGGATGAATGACCGGGGCGAACCGCGGATTGTGGTTCGTCGGAATGTCATCAGCGATGCGACCCGCTTGCTCGGCCGTTCGGTAGGTGTCCGGATCGGTGCCGCCGATGTACCAGAACACCGACGGGACGCGCCACTCGCTGCCGAACGACCCGAAGTCCTCGCTCGCGGACACCGGCGCGGCCAGCTCCTGCACTCGGTCTTTGCCGAAGTATCCGCGCAGCACGTCAGCCACGTGCCTCGTCTGATCAGGGTCGTTGACCGTCAGCGGATAGTGCTCGGTGTAGTCGATCTGCGGCGGCTTGGGTGCGCCCGAGGCAGCGGCCTCGGCGTTGACAATCCGCTCAATGGCGCCCAGCACGCGGGCCCGGACCGCCTCGTCAAAGGTCCTGACATTGATCTTCAACAGCGCCTCGTCCGGGATCACGTTGTCCTTCGTCCCCGCCTGCAGTGCGCCGACGGTGACCACCGCGGCCTGGCTGGCCGCGACCTCACGAGAGGCGATCGTCTGCAAGCGCAGCACTGTCGCGGCCGCCATCACCACGGGGTCGACGCTTGACTCGGGCATCGAGCCGTGCGCGCCCCGACCGAACAGCTGCACCTCGAGGCTGTCGGCGGCCGCCTGAGTCGTGCCGGGTCGGTAGCTCACCATTCCGGATGAGGAGGGCATCACGTGCTGGCCGAGGATCACATCCGGCTTAGGGAAACGATCGAACAGCCCGTCGTCGATCATCGCCTGCGCGCCCTGCGCCGTCTCCTCGGCCGGCTGGAAGACCGCCAGCAGCGTCCCCTGCCACGCCGCCCGCTCCCGGGCTAGCAGTGTCGTGGCGCCAACCAGCCAGGTCACGTGCATGTCGTGACCGCACGCGTGCATGACCGGCACCTCGTTTCCCTCGGCGTCGGCCGCGGTGACGGTGCTGGCATAAGGAAGGTCTGTGGCCTCTTTGACCGGCAGCGCGTCCATATCGGCGCGGAGCATGACCGTCGGCCCCTCGCCGTTTCGCAACACCCCGACGACACCGGTGCTCCCGACACCTTCGGTGACCTCGTACCCCGCACTCTTGAGCTGCTCGGCCGCCTTCGCCGCGGTGTTGTGCTCTTGCATCGAGAGCTCCGGATGCTGGTGCACGTCGCAGTACAGCTCCTCCAGCCTGCCAGTGATCGCCTCGAGTCCGCTCAGGACATCTTCCGTCTTGGGTGCATCGGTCATGCCGCTCTCCGCTCAGACGTCGGGCGCCTCGAAATGGTCGCCGCTGAGACCGTGGGATCCGATCTTATATCTCGCCCGGAACGCCGGCGGCTCGCTGCCGATGCAGATCGCGGTAGCCCAAATCGACCGACTGAGAGACTTCAGCCGATGGTCCGCGGCTTTGACCCAACCGTGATCCTCGTCCTCAACCTCGCGGGCACCTTCGTCTTCGGGCTCAGCGGCGGCCTAGCCGGTGTCCGCGCGCGCCTTGATCTCCTCGGCGTTGTGGTCCTCTCATTCGTTGTGGCTCTCGCCGGTGGAATCACCCGTGATCTGTTGATCGGCGTTGCGCCAGCCACGTTTCGCGACGGTCGCTATCTCGCCGCTGCGGCCGCGGCCGGAATTGTGAGCTTCGTCGCCCGGCCCACGCTTGAGCGACGCGACAGCGCTCTCACGTTCTTTGACGCGATCGGACTCGGGCTGTTCTGCGTGACCGGTGCCAGCGCCGCCCTGGCCCACCACCTCGGACCGGTCCAGTCGACGATCCTCGGGGCGATCACGGGCGTCGGCGGCGGAATGGTCCGCGACCTCCTGCTCCGCGAGATTCCGAACATCCTGCGAACAGACCTCTACGCTGTCCCGGCGCTGCTCGGCGCCACCGTGCTCGTCGTCGCCCACCAGGCCGGCAGTCGGAGCGCCCTGTTCCCACTCGTGGCCGCCGGTGTCTGCATTGCAACCCGGCTACTGGCGGTGCGTTACCGGATCGGGCTGCCGATCGCGCCTAGCGAACGCAAGAAGGAACCGCCGTCAAATTAGGGACTGCAGGCTGGGCTGCGGCCCGTGAACGGAACCCACAAGATGGTGCACGCATCGGTCCTTATCTGCAGCGCAACGTTCAATGGGATTGGCAACGAGAACGCGCCTGGCGGCGAGCCCGCGACGCCGGTCGGCGACGATGCGGCGCATTCGCTTCCGGCCGCCGCCGCCGTCTATGGTCCGCGTCGAGATGCCGCCCGGTGGTACCGACCTCGCCCGAGGCCGAGGAGATGCTGGATCGGGCCCCTGAGAAGGTCAGCGAGCAACTCGAGCGCTGGCTGCAAGGCGACGGCGGGAAAACTCTCGGCGGCCTGGTCGAGCTGTTCGGGGAGAAGAGCTTCGCATCCTGTTCGTGCTGCTGCTCGGCATCCCGGCCCTTCCGCTGCCCACCGCCGGCGCCACACACGTCTTCGAGACTATCGCCGCGTTGCTCGCGCTCCAGCTGATAGCAAACCGCGACCAGATCTGGCTCCCGAGGCGCTGGCGCAACCTCAAACTGGCCGGCGATAAGCAGCAGCGATTCATGTCTGGATTGATCAAGATGATCCGCTGGCTCGAGCGCTTCTCACGACCCCGCCTCGCCTTCCTGTTCGACCATCGTCTCAGCAACATCGTCTTCGGGCTGCTCGTGACTCTCGCTCGCCGTGCTTCTCAAAGACATCCTCTTCGCGATCGTGGCGCTGGTGATCGGCGTGGCAGGCGTCGTGCTGGAGATCGTGCTCGGCAGCGCGGCGATCCACGGCATCGGGAAGCTCTTCTAAGCCGCCGCCCCGGGGTTCTGCACACCACAGAGAGGAGAATGAGCACCTCTCAAACGTACCGGGCAGGCCCAGTCTTATTCTGCTCCGACGGGTCAGGCGGCTCGCGAGCAGCGCTCGCGATGGCTGCCGAGTTGCTAGTGCCGCGAGACGCAGTTGTCTTAAGCGTCTGGGAGACGATCGCCATGCGCCTGATGACCGGCGGCTTCTACACCGGGTTGGGCGGCTCTTATATCCCTAACGAGGGCGAACTCGACGCGCGCGAGGAAGCCACTGCCCGTGAGGCTGCCGAAGAAGGCGCGCGCGCCGGACGGGAGCAGGGATGGGACGCAAGAGCCCGCACTGAGCAGGCCGAAGTAGCCGTCTGGACCACAGTCATTCAAGTCGCCGACGAGATCGACGCATCACTGATCGTCTGTGGTGCCCGCGGGCTCAACCCCGTCGAGCGCACAATCCTTGGCAGCGTCTCCGAAGCCGTGCTTCACCACAGCCACCGACCCACACTTATATCCCCTCAGCCGGCAAGCACGACCAGCGTGTGAGCCACATCGTCCGCCCAAGGCCGCCTCTGTCACCGACGACTCGGGCTCGCGGCGACATGGGAGCCCGGTCACTCGACTGCATCTGCAAGGTCCCAGCTGGCCGACGGAAGCGAAGGCGCCCGGACGGGTTTGACATGCCATCTCAATGGTAGATTATTGGCATGCGTACGACCATCGACAAGGCAGGGCGGCTGGTGATCCCTAAACAGCTGCGCGATCACGTCGGACTGCGCCCGGGCGAGGTCGACGTGACGGCCGACGGAACCGGCTTGCGCGTCGAACCAATCGCGGGGGACTCCCTCGTCGAGCGTGACGGGCGCCTCGTGATCCCCGCGGCCGGCGCGCCCATCGACGACGAACTGGTCCAGTCGCTTCGCCGTGCCGGCCAGAGGTAGCCGACGCGATCTTCTGGTCGACACCAGCGTCGCCGTCGCACTCACTGTCGCCGACCACGAACACCATAAGGCAACCGTTCAGGCGCTCGGCGATCGCCGGCTCGGCCTCGCCGGACACGCGGCCTTCGAAACATTCTCGGTCCTCACCCGGCTGCCAGCTCCAGCCCGCCGGACCCCGTCCGCCGTCGCCCGGCTGCTGGTGGCGGGGTTTCCCCACAGCCGATTCCTGAGTGCCGACGCGACAGCTGCGCTGTTCACTGAGCTTCACGCGCTCGGAATCGCCGGCGGCGGCGTCTACGATGCGCTCGTGGGCGCGTCGGCCAGAGAGCACGGGCTGACGCTCGCCACACGAGATCGTCGCGCCCTCGAGACCTACCGCGCAGTCGATGTGCGCGTCGAGTTGGTGTCGTGAGCGGGCGGTTGCGTTGCTCAGAAATCGGGGGCTGACGCTCGCCACCAGCATCGCTGAAGCTAGAGTCCACGAGCTGCGCCGTGGGCTTAGGCGGCGGTCGCCAGCAAGTCGCGTGACGTGACCGAGGCCCGGAGGTCCTCCTGCACCAATGAGGTGAGCGCCTCGATGTCGTGGTCTTGGAGGGCCTCGAGGTAGTCCATCAGCAACGCGAGCTGCGGTTCGTCCAGGCGCATCGGCGTCCGGTCCGACGAGCCGGCTGTGTTCGACGCGAGCGTCGAGCGGGCACGCTGCAGCGCGCTGTTGATCGATGCGACGCTCATTCCGAGCAGCTCCGCCATCTCGCTCGCCCTCAACTGCAGTACCTCGCGCAGGATCACAACCGCCCGCTGGCGCGGCGGCAGGTCCTGCAGCAGCGCCACCAGCGCGAGCCGCACCGTCTCTCGCAGCATCGTCAGCTCCGCCGGGTCGGGGTCTGCGTCGGCGAGCCTTGACAGAGTCGGGTCGAGAGACGCATCGACCGGCAGCGGCCGCCGCGACCGCCCGCTGAGCATGTCGACGCAGACGTTCGTCGCGATCCGGCAGAGCCAGGTGCCAAGCGCCGCGCGGCCCTCGAACCGTTCGGCACTCCGCCAGGCCCGCAGCAGGGTCTCCTGTACGGCATCCTCAGCCTCCAGCCTCGAACCGAGCATCCGGCCGCAGTACCCGGTCAGCCTCCCGCGATGCTGCTCGAGCTGGCTCTCAAACCGGTGACTTGGCCGATGCAGCTGTCGTCCGTCCCCGGGTCGGGTGGGGACGAGGAACATCGAGATAGGGGAGTGGGCGTGTTCTTGAACAGTCATGTGTCGTCCTCCTCGTGGGTGCCACGGTCCGGATGACCCGATGATGCGCGGAGGCGGCGGTTTCCACCAGAGGCCGTTGTCACTGATCGGGGATGACGAACGTCATCTGTCGCCGGCCGACGGTCGGTCGGGCCGGGTGGCTCGGGTCAGAGCCAGCCTGAGTCGCGCGCGAGGCGGATAGCGTCGATCCGGTTGCGGGCGCCGAGCTTCGACATCGCGTTTGAGAGGTAGTTGCGCACGGTGGCTGGAGAGAGAAACAACACAGCCCCGATCTCCTCCGTCGATCCTCCGTCGGCCGCCGCGCGCAGAACTTCTGCCTCCCGCTGGGTGAGCGGGTTCTGGTCGATCTGGAGGGCATGCGCGACGAGATCTGGGTCGAGAAAGCGCTGGCCTTTGGCCACGCGGCGGATCGCGTCGGCGAGCTCCTCCGAGGGAGCGTTCTTGCGCATGTACCCGGCGACCTGTGCCTCCAATGCCCGGTTCAAGTAACCAGGCGGCCCGAGCCCGGTGACGATCAGCACTCGCGTCTCCGGCAGCTCATCTCGCAAGACGCGGGCCACCGTCAACCCGTCCACGCCCGGAAGATCGATGTCGAGCACAGCGACGTCGGGGCGCACGCGGCGCGCGGTGGTGACGATCGCGTCGCCGCGGTCGAGCTCGGCTACCACCTCCATGTCGTCCTCCAAGCCGATCAGGGCCACGAGCGCTCCGCGGATCAGATGCTGGTCCTCGGCGAGCAGTACGCGGATCACACCCGCACCCGCTCTGGCACGCTCACCCACAGCACGAACTGCCCGCCCGGCACGATCCGGCCGGCTGCCTCCCCCCTTTTCGCCGCAGCCCGCTCGGCGAGACCGCGCAGACCCGTGCCGGAGGTCATCTCGCCGCTCACGCCGTCGTTGCGGAGCTCCAGAACGACCCGGTCAGACTCGCGCTCAGCCCGGATCCAGACCCGTCGGGCGTGAGCGTGCCGCAGGATATTGGTCGTTCCCTCCCGAGCTGCCCAACCGAGCAGCCCACTCGTGCTCTCGTCGAGATCACCAGCGTTGAGCTCGGTGGAGACCTCGATGCCGGCCGCCCGGAGCAGGGCGATCGCGTTGTCCACCTCCGCGTCGAAGCTGACCTCCCGTTCCCCGCGCGCGATCACACCCAGCCCATGAGCCTGATCAGAAGCCAGGTCGATCACTTCGTCGAGCTCGGCGAGCGACTGCTCGGGCGCGCGGGAGATCATCCGGCGGGCGAGGTCGGCCTTCAGGGTGATGGCGGTCAGCGCCTGGCCGAGCACGTCGTGCACGTCGCCCCAGGCGCGGCGCCGCTCGGCTTCGATCGCGTACCGCACGTGGGCGTCGCGCGCAGCGCCGAGCTCATCGAGCAACCTGATCAGGCCGGCTGCGCCGTACAGTCCAATCACGCCCAGGGCGGTGAGCGCGGCCGTATAGGAGAAGTCCCAACCGAGCTCGGCAATCCCGGTCGACGGCAGTTCTTGCAGCAACCGCGCCACGTCGTAAACCCCGGCCAGCACGAACACAGCGGCGAGCACCGCGATCCGCGTCCGGCCGCGGAACGCCACCGCGGCGGCGACACCGATGTACCAGCCCGGATCGCGCCAGCCGCTACCGAGCACCGCCATCATGGCAACGGCGATGCCCGCGATGAGAGCGAAGCGCGCATACGCCCACCGCGGGCGGACACCGCGCGCGACGGCGAGCAAGCTGCTCACGTGGACGAGCGTCAGGACCGACCACGCCGGGAGCACCGCGGCGCCGGCTTGAGCGCCTCCGAACGCGCCGAGGCTGGCCGCGAGCACGAACCCGAGCACGACCAAGTGGCCCGCCGCGAAGCTGCGCCAGGCCCCGCGTACGTTCAGGCCCCGGCCGATCGGGGTGCGCGCCCGAGCGCCCGCGCGCGCCAGCTCCGCCGCGGGATCTGGCCCGGAAGCGGTCCGCGCCTGCGCGATGACCCGCCGCAGCTCGGTGGTCGCCTCGCTGGCCATCCCCAGCACGCGATCGAGCGCGACGAGTGCCGCGGAGACGCCGGGCTCCAGCATCTCGGCCCGGGCGCGACGCGCCTCGCGGGCAAGCCCGACAAGACTTCGCTCCAGCAACGCACGCATGGCCGCCTCGAGCCGCGCGTGCTCCTGCTCAGCCGCCTCGCGGGCCATCACCACGCGAGAGGCGGCGATCTCGCGCGTCGACGCAACAAGCCACACGAGCGTGAACTGGAGGCACGCCCGGAACGCGACGGCAAACATCAGGTAAACGATGTTCGAGCCGGTTAGCGTCGTGTAGTCGGGCCGCAGCAGCGCCGCGGGCACCGGCGCGAACACGCACAGAGCAAGGACCACGAGCGACCACGGCCGCCGCAGCACGATCAGCGCGGAGGTCGCGAGCGTGGCGAGCATGAAGCACCACGCCGGGCCGATCAGCGCCAGCGCTGCGAACTGGGCGAGCGCGACGAGCGCGAGCGTCGCACCCGACCTGGGAGGGCGCTCGCCCCGCAGGCCGTAACGCAGATGCCACAGGTGCAGCGGCAGCCAAACGGCGGTAGCCAGGCCGGCGATGACGAGGTACCGCCCGCCGTACAGCACCGCGATTCGCCCCACCTCGACGAAGGCGAGCACGACCGTGAGCGCCAGCACCACCAGCTCCGCGTGCCGAACCAGACGCTCGTCACGCGTCTGCACAGGGCGGGTCCCCTGGTCGTTGGCCTCGCCGTCTGGCGGCTGCACAAACCGCATCGCCGAGTCAGCGTTACACAAGCACGCCCACACCGCGAGCGACTGATGACATTTGTCATCGGCCCCTCGGCGGCAAGCGACTGGTGTGAGGGGGTCAGGCCCAACTCAGCCCGCGGCAGTTGACCTCACCGTCTGAAAAAGCGCGCGAGGTGGCGTTGCGCGCGTAAGCGGGCTCCGGGCCCCGCGGAAGTGCGCGAGTTGGCGCCCGTCAGTGAGGCACACGGCCCAGCCGTTGTGTGTCGGCTTGAGGATGATCCCGGTCGTAGCCCTGCGCGCTAGCCGCCCGCCGGCGATTTGCGACGGATCGCGAACAGCGGGGCGCCGCACTCGGGGCAGTAGCCCTCCCAGCCGGCCCGGCCATTGGGGAGAGTGATCTCCCGCGCGTCGGCGATGGTGACCTTCTCCCCACACACACATCGACCCTGCGGCCCGGGGCTCGGTGCCTCTGGGATCGGGTTAGTCATCCCAAGAGCATATTCGCGCGGGGGCGGTCACTCAGGTGGCCACCTCAAACCAGACGGTCGTCCCATTCCGGCGCTCGACGCCCCAGCGGCTGGCTACCTTGCTGAGGAGGTACAAGCCGTAGCCGCCTCCGACCTGAGCGGGATCGCGGGCTCGGGGCGTGAAGCCGCCTCCGCCGTCCGTGACCTCAACGCGGATTCCACGGTCGGCCACGCGTGCACGGAATCGGATCTCGGCGGCCTCGTCGCGATCGGGATGAACGACCGCGTTGGTGACGACTTCTGAGACGAGCAGGACGAGGGTGGCGAGAATCGGTTCGGCAAGCTCCAGGTTCTCGCAGAACCCGGTGATCGCAGCGCGGGCCAGCGACGGAGCTTCCGGGGTTGGCTCGAGGTCGATGCTCAGGGCTCGAGGGTCGCCGCGCTGCTCGGACGATCTCGACGCTGCCGCCATCACTCACCCGGCTTCTCGAAGGGCAGCGCCACGTCGGCTCCGGTGGCCCGAAGCACCACGGTCGCGGTCTCATGGCGGGACGGGATCAGCCGGAGCTGCCACCTCGCTTGTTCGGAGCGGTGGCTGAGCGCGACCAAGAGCCGCACGCCCGAGGAGTCCATGAACGTCAGCTCGCGCAGATCCAGCGTCAGCGATGTCGTCGTCGCCTGGATGTGGCGGTCCACGTGCTGGGCCAGCGTGTCGACGGTGCTCATGTCGAGCTCGCCGGCGATCGACAGGGTCAGCCGCGTCCCGTTCGTCTGTGGCTCGATCTCAAATTTGGTTGGACGGACCATGTCCTCCCCGCCTTAGGGTGAAGTCGCGACTTCGTTCGCGTGAGACATGACAGCCTGATCTCCCTGCGACATCTGAGGGCGCGAAGGGTAGCGGTGAATCACCAGCGCAGCCATATCGTCGACCGGACTGCCGACCTGAAATTCGCGCAGCGTTCGGGTCAACCCGGCTACCACGCCGTGTGCGGAGCACCCCTCGCACGCGACAACGGCTTCGCGCAATCGGGCGAGCCCAAAGCGCACCCCGCCCTCCCCGACGGCATCGGTGACGCCGTCGGTGTAAGTGACGAAGGTGCTCCCAGGGGCAACCGTGAGACTGAGGTTCTGCCAGCCGACACCGTCGAAGCCGCCCAGAAGCGGTCCATACTCGCCGACGGATTCGATACCACTCGCGGAGACATGCAGCGGCAACGGCTGGCCCCCGACCGCGAGCGTGACCTGATCACCCCTCACGCGTAGGCACAGGGCGGTGCAAATCGACAGCGATGGCTGCTGCTTGAGCGCCCGATCGACGCACGCCAGAAGGTCTGCGGGGCTGGATTTGAACTCCGAGGCGGCCCGCACCGTGTGTCGCACCAGCGCGGTCAGGACAGCCGCTTCGACTCCCTTGCCCGTGACATCGCCGATCACCATCATCCAGTTGCCGTCGACCTCCCAGACGTCATAGAAGTCACCGCCGACATCGCTGCTCTCGACCGCCGGCAGATAGACGCTCGCCAGCTCGTATCCCGGTACCGCGGGGAGTTGATCGGGGAGCAGGCTTTGCTGGAGCGTGTGGGCGATCACCGAACGTTCGCTGTAGAGCCGAGAGTTTTCGATCGCGACCGCAGCGCGAACAGCGACCTGCTCGGCCAAGCTGAGATCGAATTGGCCGAGCAACCGGCCTGAATCGGCACTCACCAGGGTCATCGCCCCCAGAATCTTCTTGCCTACGCTCATCGGGACGATGAGCACTGAGCGCATGCCGACGGCGCGTAGGAGCTCGAGGTGGCGCTCGTCGACTGCGGCCAGCACGAGCAGCTCGTCAGCGATGTCTGTGTAGAGCACAGACTCTCCGGTACGCAACACGAGCCCAAGTCCTTGGTTGGGATCGCGCACTTCCGGCTCGTAGGCTCGGAGCCGCTCAGCCAATCTCAACCGTTCAGGATCGACGTGCGCCACCGCGACTGACTTCCGATCGCCGTCCTCATCGAAGAGATCCACTGCACACCAATCGACGAGCCCGGGCACCGCGAGCTCGGCCACGTTCTTGAGCGTCTCTTCGTAGTCCAACGAGGAAGCCAGAACCTCACTCGCTTGGGCGAGGAACCGCGCCTGCCGCGCGACGCGCTGCTGCTCGGTCACCTCCTCGATGATCATGATCGTTGCCTCGACCTCCCCCTCCGCGTCCAACAGCGGGGCGGCCTTGAGCAAGTTCCAACGCTCCAACCCGGTTTCGCGATTGACGGTACGAATCAGCAACGGCTCGGCCTCCTCTCCCCGCAGGATCCGAACCGACGGAATGTCCTCCATCGCCACCGGTCGGCCATCCTCTCGCGACACGGAATAGTCGGCCATGATCGCGGCCGGCGGAGTCTCGCGCAACGCCTCCCAGGAGTCGAACCCAAGATGAGCGACAGCCGCTGGGTTGGCGTAGAGAAACCGATCCTCCCGGTCACGAATGGTCACCGGATCGTCCAATGAACCGACGATCGCATCAAAGCGTCGCTCACTTCCGTGTAGCGCCGTACGCAACTCCATGACCAGCCGTTCGTTCTCTTCCTGGCTGGTCTTGCGCTCGGAAATGTCCTGGATAAACGCGTAGAAAACCCAGTGGAAACCGTCCTTGAGGGCCGAAATCGTCATCTCGACCGGGAACTCGGATCCATCAGCGCGCAGCGCCGCCATCTCGATTCGCCGATCCAAGATGGGTCCCTCACCCACCGCCAGGAAACGCTCAAGCCCAGCCAAATGTGCTGAACGAAGACGGTCAGGAACGATCAGGTCAGCCACCGACCGACCAACCGCCTCGGCGCGCGACACCCCGAACGTCTTTTCCGCGCTCGGGTTCCAATACGACACGACGCCTTGCTCGTCCATCGCCACCACGGCGTTATGAGCATGGTCAAGGATCAACTCGGTCGGCGCGGCTGGCATCAGCCCACGATTATTCCGGTTGTCACGCGGTTTGTCTGACTGTTGCCCGTCATAGTTGTCCGATAGCCGAGTTCTGTGCCCCGGGAGGCTCCGGGGCGCGATAAGCGAGCAAGGAGTTGCCGTGACCTTCATCGAGACGGTCCCCGAAGCCAAGGCGACCGGCGCCGTGGCGGAAATGTATGACGCCGACCGAGAGACCCTCGGCGATTTGCCGAACTTCACCAAGGCCTTCTCGCTGCGTCCGGACGTATATACCGCCTGGCGGCATCTGAACGGAGCGATCAAGGCCAACATGGATCTGCGTCAGTACGAGCTGGCGACAGTGGCTGCAGCGCGCCGCCTTGGTTCCAGCTACTGCACGCTGGCCCACGGATCCGTCCTGATGAACAAGTTCCTAGAGCCGCAGGCGGTGCGAGCCTTGGTGGAGGACTTCCGGATGGCGGACCTCGAGCCCGCCGAGCTGGCCCTGATGGAGCTCGCCGACAAGGTCGCGCACGACGCCACGTCGGTCACCCGGGCCGACGTCGATCGGCTGCGAACCCTGGGACTCACCGACGGCGAGATCTTCGATGTCGTGCTCGCGGCCGCCGCGCGATGCTTCTTCAGTAAGACGCTGGATGCTTTGGGCGTTGAGCCCGACGCGAAGTATTCCGAGCTCGAGCCCGAGCTCCGGGAAGCCCTCACCGTCGGCCGACCGATCGCCCACCACTGACCCTGTCCGGCCGCCTTCTCGTTACTGCCGCAGCGGGGTGCGGACTAGCGGTCGTAGCGCTCCTGCTCTTCGACCGTCCGCTCGGCGGTCGGCCGGGCCTCGAGGCGGCCGTCGGGGATCGGGTCCCCGCTCTCCACCGAGAGACCGTAGGTGCCCTCAGCCAGGCGGGCCTCGGCGCGGTCCACCGCGGTCAGGCCCTTGCGCAGGTCCTCGACCCGTCCGGCGTCGAACTGATCTTGGTAGAGATTCTCGGAATCCTCGTCGCCGGGCTCGCGTTGCTCGTCGCCCTCCCGCGCGCCGTCGTTCTCGAGCGCGGACAGGGCCTCCTCGATGCGGGCCCGCTCCGCGGCGAGCAGTTCTCTTGCGCGGTCAGGTTCGATCCGAGCACCCTACTCGACTCGCCGCGGCGACCGCCCGCTTCCGGGCTGAGCAACCGCTTCAGGCCCGCGGGGCGTCGGAGCCGATGGCCGCCGACAGCCAGTCCGCGGCGGCGGGGAGGTGCGCGGGGTCGATGTGGTGGGCCGCGTCGGACTCGTGATACGTGACCGGGACGCCACCGGCCCAAAGCAACTCGTGTGCGCGGCGCCCAAAGCTGACGTCGATGACCGGGTCTCGGCGACCGTGGGCGATGAACACCGGCAGGTCGGGACGTGACCCGAAGTCAGGCAGCCAGCCCTCGACGGTGGGAATGAAGCCCGAGAAGGCCAGGATTCCGGCCGGAACCGGGCGCGACGCCGAGAGTCCGAGCGCGTAGCTCATGACCGATCCCATTGAGAACCCGCCCAAAACGGTGTCGCCGGGGTCGATCCCGGTGGTCGCCCAGAGCTCGTCGTGGAACTCTGACAGCTGCTCGAAGGCAGTGTGGAACGTATCGGGATCCGGATAGCCGACCCGCGACACGACATACCAGTGGTGCCCGGGCCAGCCCGGGATGCTCAGCGGCGCGCGGGGTGTGACCACGTGCAGGCGGCGCTGCGGGTCAAGGGCGTCCCCGAGCCCGAGGAGATCCTGCTCGTCGGCGCCGCGCCCATGGTGCAAGATGAGCAGGCCGGCGGGGTCCGCGGCCGCCGGGCGCTCGCGGTAAACGAGGGAGCTCAAGATCCGGGCCGGGGCAAGGCGGCCTCGGCGACGGCGGCCTCGGCGAGCCGCACTGGCCCGAGGACGGCCAGCGCCACAGCCGGCCGCGCCGCTGCCCGCCGATGCCGGGTCGGTAGCCAGGCGATCAGACCACCCAGGCCCGGGACCCAGATCGCGATCGCGTGATACACGAGCACCGCACCGACGGAGGCCGCCGGCGAGAGCCCATAGAGGACCAGCGACGCGGCGAGGCCCGAGTCCAGCACGCCGAGTCCGGCCGGCATCGGGATCGACGTGGCCAGGTAGCCGATGCAGTAGGCGATGACCACGGCGGAAAGCCCGAGGGGATGGCCGGTGGCGGCGCAGGCCGCCCACAGCGCGCCCATGTCCAGGCACAGAAAGCCGGCCCCGCCAAACAGTCGCCAGTGCGGGGTGCCCGCGGCCTTCCAGGCACCCTCGAGCCCGGCCGCTACCCCGCGGACCGGCCGGGGAGCACGACCGCCGAGCCGACGGGCGAGGACGACGACCAGCGCGGCGGCTGAGAGCACGCCGCCCGAGACCAGGATCGGGATCCCGGCGTGGCTGAGGTCATGAGGGCCACCGGGCACCCCGACGAGCAGGAGTACGCCGGCGGCGCCGTTGACAAGAAAGCCGAAGGCGGTGAGCAGGCACAGGAGCGCCGCGGCCCGTTCGATCAGCCGCAGGGGTTCGACGCCGTGCCGGCGCAGCAGCCAGCTGGTTGCGGCCGCCGACGAGATGTTCCCACCGGGGAGCACGGCCCCCGCGCCCATCGCAATCCAGGCCACCTGGCGGCTGACCGCGCGCGGTGGCTCGGGGAAGAAGCGCCGGAAGACCACCACGTAGCTCAGGCACGAGCCCAGTTCGAGCCCCACCGCCACCAGCACCCAGGCCGGGTCCATGTCACTGATCTGGCCGATCACCTCGGCCGGCGGCGCCACCCACAGCAGCAGCCCAACCGACAGCGCACCGACGACGGCGGTCGCCAGAGCGCGGCCGCTAAGGCGTCCCCACTTCCGCCCTGAAGTCGCGTCCTGATCGAGACGATGGTGGCCTCCCATTACCAACATGGTCCCGCATCTCAAAGAACGAGCCCCCCGCGATCGTCAGATTCGGGCTAAGTGTCCTGACGCGTACCCGGGGCCGACGGCCCGGAGATGGGTTCGAGCAGGAACACCGAGATCTGCCGCTGTGCGGCCCGACGCTCGTATTGATCAAAGCCCGGGTACATGCGCAGACCCTCTTGCCAGATCCGGGCTCGCCGCTCTCCGTCGGCCTGCACCGCTCGCACCCGGCGGTGGACTCCATCGACGACGACGTCGGCCTCGGGCCGGGCGCGGAGGTTGTGGTACCAGCTGGGGTGCCGGTCCTGGCCGAAGTTGGACGCGATGATCGCCAGGCCGTCGGCGCCCGGGATCCCGAGCACCGGCACGGTCCGCGGCCGGCCACTCTTGGCGCCCGTGGTGGTGAGCATCACGACCGGAAGGCCGGCGACCAGACTCGCGAAGGTGTAACGCCCGTGCGTGAGCCGGTGCACGGGCCGATCGATGTGGTGCAGCACGCGGGCAAACAGCCAAGAGCCCGGACCGCTGGCGGCAAAGCGGCGCAGGTAGCGCTGGAAGGCGTTGGCTCGGTCAAAGGTCACGGGGCACCGTGTTCCCGTCGGCCGGAATCGGATGCTCGGCCAGCAGTCGCGCCATGTGCACGACGTTGTGGGCCATCCACCCCGCGGTCTTGAGCGTGTACGGGTGCTCGGCCCCGCCGGCCTTAATGAACGACGGCCCGGGACCGGCGGTTCCGACCCAGTAGGTGTCGGCGTTGGGGGGGATCGTGAAACCGAGGTGGGAGAGGTTGAACAGCGTGGTCTCGGCGGCCGCGTGCGCCCCGTCCTCGTTGCCGGTCACGACCACGCCCGCGACCTTGTTGTACATCGGGTACTGGCCGACGTCGTTGGTGGACGCATACGTCCCATCGAGGCGCTCTATCACCATCTGGCAAACGCTGTTGCGAACGCCGAACCAGATCGAAGTGCCGATGATGACGATCTGCGCGGCGAGCAGGCGCCCGAGGATCGATGGCCACTGCCTGTTAGAGACCGCCGGACTCTCCTTGAGGCTGCAGTTCAGCAGCACGGCCTTCAGCTTCATGGCCGCGTGACGTTACACCCGCGACCTCCCGCGCCGCTACCCCGGCGGCGCCTTCAGACCGCGATCGGAGCTTCGCGGGCCCGCCACGACGCCCCCACCGACGCCACCACGACGAGCGCGATCCCCACCAGCTCGCGTCCGCTCAGGTTCTGACCCAGGATCAGAAAGCCGGCCAGCGCGGCGACCGCCGGTTCGAGACTCATGAGCACGCCGAAGACGCTGGTAGCGATCCGCCGCAGCGCCTCCATCTCCAACGAGTACGGGATCGCTGACGAGAGCATGCCCACGGCAGCCCCCACCGCCAGTGCATGCGGCGTCACGAGGTGGGCACCGCCCTCGATGACGCCGGCGGGAAGCGCGGCAATCGAGGCCACGCACATGGCCAGGGTGAGACCGGCGCCATCGGTGAAGGCTCGGCCGACTCGGGCATTGAGCAGGATGTAGGCGCCCCACATGCCACCGGCGATCAGGGCCAGCCCGGCTCCGAGCGGATCGACGCCGTGGGCGCCGCCACGCATCAGCGCCAGGATGCCGAGGGCCGCCAGGGCGACCCACAGGAAGTCCACCCGTTTCCGCGTGCCCGCCACCGCGACCATGAGCGGGCCGATGAACTCGATTGTCACGCCGATGCCCAGGGGAATGCGCCGGATCGCCTCGTAGAAGGAAAGGTTCATCGCCGCCAGCACGATCCCGAAGCTGGCCGCAAGCATCAGCTCCCGCCGTGTCCTCATCCTGGCCCGGGGGCGCGAGATGATCAGCAGGATGACGCTGGCCGACACCAGGCGCAGGAGCACGGCGCCCCCCGGACCGATGCGGGCAAACAGGGTCGAGGCGACCGCGGAGCCGAACTGCACCGAACCGATCGCGCCGACCACGAGGACCGGCGACGGCGCGCGCGACAGCAGGCCGCCCAGCGCCGGTGCGTCAGTCGAAGCCACTGGGCTTCGATCCTAGTC